>JAUVAM010000009.1 GCA_030591745.1 Deltaproteobacteria bacterium | reverse complement strand
TGGGCGATGATGTTGTTGGCCGAACGACTTTGCACGCCGTCGCTCTTCAGCCTGTCCGCGTCCACTTCCAGGTCATTGACGTAAGCCAGGACTTGCCGTACCTCGCATTCGCCATAAAGAAAGTCAGCCTTGCCAGGCTCGGCAATGAGATCATCTTTTCCATCACCACTTTCAGTCGTACAAGCCACCAAGGTCAAAGCCAAAGTCAACATGCCCAAATAGAAAAAGCGATGCATCACCTGGACCTCCAAGAAGTAGAATTCCCTAAATTTTTACCAGATCCGCGAGTTCTGAACAAGGCATAGCGGCGCTAATCCTTGGCGCGTTTGGCCATGGGCACGAATTTGCGGCCGAATCCGCCTACGTAAGTTGTGGTGGGTCGGATCAGGCGGTTGTCGGCGAATTGTTCCTTGAGGTGGGCTATCCAGCCCGCCGTGCGGGAGACGGCGAAGATGCAGGTGTAGTATTCCTTGGGAATGCCCAGGGCCCGCTGCACAGTGGCTGAGTAGAAGTCCACGTTGGGTCGAATGTTTTTGCGCTCGCGAACTATCTTTTCCATCTTGTGCTGGATCTCCAAGTAACTGGTGTTGGACGATCGGGCACAGAGCTTCTCGCCGAGCTTGCGCAAGTGGGCTGAGCGCGGATCTTCAGTCTTGTAGACCCGATGACCGAAACCCATGATGCGCTTTCCATCCGCCAACATACCTTCGATGTACGCCTTGACCTTCTTCGGGCCTTCGATCTCCTCCAGCATTTCCATGACCGCCCGGTTGGCACCGCCATGCAAGGGGCCTTTCAGGCTGGCCAAGGCCGCGGTGATGGCCGAATGCATGCCGGCATGCGTGGAAGCCACGGCTCGGGCCGCGAAGGTGGAGGCGGCCGTGCCGTGATCCGCGTGCAGCATCAAGAGCAGGTCGAAGGCCTTTTGCTCCAGCTTGTCGGGTGCCTTGCCTCGGAACATGTACAAGAAGTTCTCGCAAAAGCTCATGCGTGAATCCGGCGACAGGACCGGCTCTCCGCAGCGGATGCGATGCAGGGCGGCCGTGATGGTGGCCACCTGGGCCAGAATGCGGCGGGCTTTTCGCTCATTGGCGGCCGGCGAGTTTTTGCCGCCGTCCGGGTCATAAAGCCCTAAGGCGCTAAGGGCCGTGCGCAACACCACCATGGGGTTGGCGTTGGGTGGGGTCAGGCGCAGCATGTCCAAGACCTGACTGGGCAGCTGCATGTGGCTCACGAGCTGTGAGCGAAATTCTTCCAGTTGTTCCGCGTTGGGCAAATCGCCATACCAGAGCAGGTAGACCGTCTCCGAATAGCTGGCCCGACCCGCCAATTCATCGATGTCGTATCCACGAAAATAGAGCTTGCCGTTGACCCCATCGACCATACTCAAGCTGGTTTCGGCTGCCACTACACCTTCAAGACCGCGAACCGGTTTGTTTCGTGCCATGGTCGTCTCCTTAGTGAAGTTAGTCAGCCAGTTTGCCCCATCCGGTATGCAGGTTCAACCTATCTCGACCTGAAATGCTTGCGCTTGTCGTTGCATCGGGGAATATTGGGGTGCTTTTGCGGGTTGTAGAGCATCAAAACTGGTCACCGGATTTTGTTTTTTGGAGGAGATGATGTCGGCACAAATCATGATTGAGGCAAGCGCCCTGTCCAAGTCTTATGGCGACACACGGGCGGTGGATCTTTTGACTTTCCAGGTGCAGCGGGGCGAAGTGCTCGGCTTTTTGGGACCCAATGGCGCCGGCAAGACGACGACCATGCGTATGTTGACCGGCACCCTGCGGCCCAGCGAGGGCGAGGTGCGGGTGGCCGGCATCCGGGTCCAGGATGATCCTTTGGGCATCCGGCGGCGCATCGGCTATTTGCCGGAGAACGCCCCTTTGTACGACGAGATGATGGTGGTGGACTTTTTGCGCTTCACGGCCCGCATGCGGGAGTTGCCGGTGGCGGAGCACGGTCCCCGGCTGAAGGACACCTGTGAGCGTTGCGGTTTGATGGATGTTCTGGGCAAGGACATCGGACAGTTGTCCAAGGGCTACCGGCAGCGGGTGGGTTTGGCGCAGGCCCTGCTGCACGATCCGGATTTGTTGATTTTGGACGAGCCCACCTCGGGTTTGGACCCCAACCAGATCGTGGAGATCAGAAATCTCATCAAGGACATCGGGAAGGAAAAGACCGTCATTTTGTCCACGCATATTCTGCCGGAGGTGCAGGCCACCTGCAATCGCATCTTGATCATGAACGAAGGTCGTCTGGTGGCGGACGACAGCCCCGACGGGCTCCTGGCGCGACAAAGCGGAAGCATGCTGCAGTTGCAGATCAAGGCCGAGGGGAAGGGTGAACTGGATTCGAAGCAGGTGCGGGGCAAGCTGCGGGAAATCGAAGGCCTGCAGTCGATTGAGGTGGTTTCGGATGAAGGGGAGACGGGCCTCTGCTTCAAGTTGGCAGCCCACGCCGATCGGGATTTGCGGGAGGCTGTTTTTCGCAAGGTGGTGGCCGAGGGTTGGATTCTTTTGGATATGCATCGCGAAGCGGCGTCTTTGGAAGAAGCTTTTCGTCGTTTGACCCTTGGGGATGGAACGCCGACCCAAGCGTCCCGGGAGGAACAAGACCATGAATAAGACCCTGGCGGTCGCGCGACGGGAGCTGGGCGCCTTGTTCAACTCTCCGATGGCCTACATCGTGGTGGTTACCTTCTTGCTCGTATCGGGCTGGATGCTATTTTCCACGCTTTTTCTTTCAGAGCGGGCGGAGCTGAGGGCCTTTTTCTCCCCCAGTCTTTTCTCGCCGGCTTTTCTATTGGTGCTTTTGGCCCCGGCGGTGAGCATGCGCCTGCTGGCCGAGGAGCACCGCTCAGGCACTTTGGAGCTGATGGCCTCCTTGCCGGTGCGCGATGTCCAGGTCGTCTTGGGTAAGTTTTTGGCCGCCTGGGGTCTGATGGCCGTGGCTTTGTTGGTCAGTACGCTGTTTGCCCTGTCCGTGGCCTGGGTCGGGGATTTGGATTGGGGTCCCGTTGTCTCCGGCTATTTGGGCATGTTGCTTTTCGTCGGCGCGATGTTGGCGATCGGTTTGATGTGCTCGGCCTGGACCAAGAATCAGATTGTGGCATTCATCATTGCCTTGCTCATCGGCGCCAGCTTGTATGTGCTTAATTGGTTGAGTCTCTTCGTGCCGACCGCCTTTGCGCCTTTCGTCGAGTCCGTCTCTTCGAGCGCTCATTTGTCCAATATGGCCCGCGGTGTCATCGACAGCCGCGACGTTTTGTATTTCTTGAGCCTGATGGCTGCCGCTTTGCTTGTTGCCGAGCGCTCCATGGCCCGGCACCACGCGTGAGTGGGCGAGGAATAGCGCCATGAAATTTCACAGAGGATTGGATAGTGCTTTATGGCTTGGCTCCATGCTGGGCAGTTTGCTCTTGCTCAACGTGCTGGGCAGCATGGTTTTCGCCCGGGCCGACTTGACCCGGACAGGCGAGTTTACTCTGAGTGAGGCCACCCGCCATGTGCTGGACGGCACCAGTCGTCCGGTGACCGTGCGGGCCTATTTCTCGGAGGGCTTGCCGGGCAAGCTTGGGGCCATGGCCCGACAGGTTCGGGATCTGCTGGATGCATACTACGCCGAAGGCAATGGCTTCTTCCGCTTTGAGTTCATCGACCCGGTGAGTCTGGAGACGGATGAGGATCGGAAAAAAAAGCAAGAGATCAAGAGAGACCCCTTCGGCAACGTGGTGCGAGACAAGACCAGCGTGGAAAGCATGTTGGAAGGAGAGGGCATCCGTGCGGTCACGGTGCGCGTGAACGAGGCGGACAAGATTGAAGACAAACGAGTTTTCCTGGGGGTCACGGTCAGCGCCGGTGAGAGCAAAGAGGTCATCCCCATGGTGAGAAGCGCCGTGGGTTTTGAATACGAGTTGACCACCCGCATTCGCAAGGTATTGCAGCCGGAGCCCGCCACCGTCGGCATCGTGACGGGTTTCGGCGGACCGGCTCTCGATGAGGACATGAAGCTCTTCAAAGGGGAGATGGAAAAACTCTTCAAGGTGCTGCCGGTCGATTTGTCGGTGGCTGCTGCCCGGGTGCCTGATTCAGTACAGGCCCTCTTGCTGATCGGGCCGGACAAGCCCCTGAGCGATGATGCCCTGCGTGCGATCGATGCCTTCCTGATGGCCGGCGGCAAGCTTGGTTTTTTTGTGAGTCCCATATCTCCCGATTGGGGCAACTTGAAGGTTGTCCCCGCCAAGCATGGCTTGGGCGGCTTGCTGGCTTCCTACGGACTGGCTTTGCCCGAGGCCCTGGTCATGGATGCCGAAATGATGTCGATTCCAATCACTGAGCGTCGGGGTGCCATGCAGGTCACACGAAACGTCAAGTACCCCTTCTTTCTCGTGCCCAGGGACCTGGACCAAAAACATCCAGTCACCCGCGGCATGGCCAACTTGGTTTTTCCTTTCATGGGACCGGTGGAATTTGTGGGCGTGAGTGGCTTGGAGCTGGATGTGGGTATTCTCGTTCGTACTTCGCCGCGAGCTGGTTTGAACATGCCCCCTTACCAGACCAATCCCTTGCAGGGTTGGACTCAAGATCAGCTTAGCGATCCGGGGGCCAAGAGCCTGGCGATGACTGTCAGCGGGCCTTTGCCTAGCCATTTTGACAAGAAACTGCGGGCCGATAAGGGCAGGCTGGTGCTGGTGGGCGGGCACGGTTTTTTATTGGATCAGTTCATCAGGCAGGCACCGGTCAATCTGGCTTTTGCGTTGAACCTGGTGGACTGGATGCTTCTGGACCAGGCCCTGGTGGGCATACGCAATCGGGGGCTTGACCCGGCGCCTCTGGACGAATTGAGTTCGGCCCGGCGACTGGCGGTCAAGTACATGAACATCTTTGGCGTGCCCTTGCTCTTCATTGGCCTGGGTCTTATTCGTTGGCGTTTCAGGCAGGCGCGTCGCAAGCGCGTTCGTCTGGATGACTGAGCGAGGAGGTGCACGATGCGACGCGCGACTTTGATATCGCTTCTGGTGTTTGGCAGCCTCTTGGTCCTCGTATTGCTCATGGTGGGCCAAAAGGCAGAACAAGGCATGCGGCGGATGGATCTGACGGAGCTTGACGTCGCCGCGGTGGATCATATTTCCATTCGAGGCGTCAATTCGGTCGAACTGGCGCGCGAGGGGGGCCTTTGGCGTATCGACGCTCGGCAGGCCAATGCCAACTCGGTCAAAGCACTCCTGGAGGCCATGGCGCACATGCGTTCCTCGGATTTTCTTGTCGATGGCGGGCAGGATTTGGGCGAATACGGCCTGGATAAGGCGCAGGTCCAGCATGTCTTGCTCAAGGGGTCGGGCAAGAAGCTTGCCGAGTTTGCCCTTGGCAAGGCGGCCGGGGGTGGTGCCTATGTTCTTGTGGACGGTGGTGTCTTTTTGGTCAAGAAGGTCTTCCCGCGTACTTTTGGCCGCAAGCTTTCGGACTGGCATGAGCTGAAGTTTTTTGACGTCAAGTTGGATCAAGTGGAGCGCGTGAGCATACGACCTGCCGAAGGAACGCCATGGATTCTGATCAAGGATGACGCTGGCTGGCGACTCGATCCCGCGCAGGATCTGCGTCTCGACCAGGATGTGGTTCGCAGGTTGGTGGGTAGCCTGGTCAACGCCCGGGCGGGAGAGATTCGGCTGGTGGATGGGGACTTCGCCAAGGCGGGTCTGGAAAAGGGCTACGAAGTCCTGCGCTTCGAAGGAAAGGGTGGCTTGTCTGGAGAGCTTCATCTGGGGGCACCTTCAGGAGAAAACGACGTCTTTGCCCGGCTGGCCGGTCGTGATGATTTGTTTGTCCTGCGCGGCTATCTTGCAAAGAACCTGCGCAAGGTGCCTGAGGATTTGCGCTCCTTGAAGCCCATGGAGCTTGAACCCGCGAAGGCTGTTGCGCTTCAAATCCGCGATGGAGAGGCCAAGCTGAGCCTCGCCAAGGAGGAGGGTGCATGGCGCGTGTTGGAAAGCAGCGTTGATGTGCCCGCGGAGTTCAAGCTGGAGACGGTGATGGTGGAGGGTCGGCTGCGGGCCCTTGTCGGAGCAAAAGGGATCGAGATGGTCACCGGGGAAGCAGGGAGTGAGTCTGGCTTCGGGCAAGTGGAAGTTTCCATCACTTTGTCAGGTGGTGAGACAGTTAGCATGCAAATCGGCAACAAGATTGAGCGGGAAAAAAAGGAGCTTCGTTTTGTCCAGGGCAACGCCGACGACAAACTCTACTTGATGCCGCAAAAAACAGTGGAGCGTTTGCTCGGCATGCTGCCCAGCTTCAAGCGACCGGCCATGCCTCCACGGCCGGCGGGAGGCATGCCTGGGCAGATCGACCCCAGTGTGCTGGAGAAGCTGCCCCCCGAGGTGCGGGCCAAGTTGTTAAAACAGTTAGGTCAAAGGTGAGCTCTTGCGCCTGTTTTTTTTCCTTCTTGGCGTTTTGATTTTCGGGTCCCAGGCGCCTGCCTGGGCCGAGGTGCCTTCGGTTTGTATCCAGCCCCTGGGTAAGCACGATGTTCGCTTGCTCAAAATCTCCCGAGCGGGCATTGAGCACCTCTATGGTTTTCGTGTTCGAATTCTTGATGGCAAGCCTTTACCGATTGTGGCCTGGTATGCCCCACGCAAGCGGTGGCGGGCGGAAAAACTGCTGGACTATTTGGACGGGCTTTCGGGAAAGGACTCGGGCTGCGATTTCATGGTGGGCTTTACCTCGCGGGATATCTCAACCACCAAGGATGAATTCAAAGACTGGGGCATTTTCGGTCTGGGCACCATCGGGGGGCCGAGTTGCATGGTGAGCACCTACCGCCTCGGCGCTCGCAAGGCCACGAAGCGCAAAAAGGCCGAACGAACCATCAAGGTGGTCAACCACGAACTGGGCCACGTTTTGGGTCTTTTGCATCATCCGAAGAAGGGTTGCTTGATGGAAGATGCCAAGGGTACCATCCGGACGGTGGACAGAGAACATGGGCTCCTCTGTCCGGATTCAAAGGCTGCTATTGAGAGACGACTCAAGCTGCGCCTGCCGATGCTCGAATCTTTTGATTTTGATAAGGTCATCCAGGGTGCCAAATGAGCGCATTGAGGAGACGGCATGTGGGCGTGGCGCTGGACGTGGCTGTTGACGGTTCTGCTTTTTGTCGCTTGCAGTAACACAAAAGACGAACCCGAGCGCTCTCCTTGGCCGCGTTGTGTCGATGCACCGGATGGCTTGCTCGCCTCGATGGCGACGGAGTTTGATGCCGTGGCCAAAAGCCAGCATCTGGACCCGGATGGTTTGCTGCGCAACGTCTGGCTCAACGAGGAATTGGGCTCCGTCGAATTTTACCTGCATACCGAGAATACGATTCTTTGGACGGGTATGTATTTGGCCAGTCAGGCTTTTCGTTTCGCTGTGACGGGTGAAGCGGAGGCCGAGGAGAACGCACGCCGGGCCCTCGATGGGCTGGATAAGTTGACCGGCGTGACGGGGGTGGATGGCCTCTATGGCAGGACCATGGCCAACCCGGATGTGGCCTATGACCACCGGGGTGAGGACAACCCGGGCTGGACCGATTCGACCGCCCCGGGCTATGAAGGCTGGCGATTCCGGAATGAAGTGAGCAAGGACGGTTATGCGGGCCTGATGTTCGGATACGCAGCGGCCCTGGAGCACTTCACCGATCCGGATCTGCGCCAGGGCGTGAAAGAGAAGCTGAGGGCCGTCGCCGACCATCTGATTGAAAACGGCCTGCAGATCGTGGATGTGAACGGAGAGGTGACCGAGCATGGGGCCATTTATCATACGGCCCTGGATGATTACCCCGGCTTCAATGCCATGCTGGCGGCCAGTTGGATCAAAATCGCCGCGGTGGACTTGGCCGACGAGGAAATGGGTGCATTTTACGATGGCTGCCTGATGGGTCTCAGGCCGGATGTGACCTGTCCGGACATTGAGGTCTTTGATTTAGGTACCTACATTGAGAGCATGGAAGAACGATTGTTTCTGTTTCTGGATGACTGCAAACAAAACTACGACAACTTCGATATGTGCTATCAGGCCATGTATCCCTTGCTTCGGCGAGAAGACCACCCAGAGCTTGCTGCCCGACTTGAAGGGGTCTTGCGCCAGCAGATGTTTCACACGGAAGACCCGCGGTACCAGAGCGTCGCCCCCATCGGTAATTGCTTTTTTACTTTTCTCTACGTCGGCTTGACAGGTGACGGGCCGGAAGATCCCATCCTGGCCGATGCGGTGAACCAGGCGATATGCACCTTACGGGCTTTCCCTCCGATCAAATACGACCGGGCCATCCCGGCGGGTCAGCAGGAGGAAATCTGTCGTAGCCGTTTGGATAATCCCGTGGCCGCCGAGATCATTCCCCTTGAGGGCTACCATTTTGACAATTATCTCTGGCGATTGGACTTCTTCGAAATTCAGGAGGCAAGGGAAGAACGGCGACAGTTGGTCTATTCTCCCGAGGACTATTTGCTGGCATACTGGCTGGGGCGGTTGCATGGTATCCTTGATGCCGAGGACTGAAAGTCGAATGAGAGGATCGCATGCTGCGTGAAGTTAAGCGGGTCTTGCAGGAGACGAAGGGCGCGAAAAAGCGCTGGTTCACGGATGATGTGATCGATCTTTTTATCTGGCAGAATGAGAGTGGGCGCGTATTGTCACTGCAGTTTTGTTACGATAAGCGGCACAAGGAGCGCTCTCTGACCTGGAGTGGTGAGTCTGGTTACGGCCATCACGGTGTGGACGACGGGGAGAACAAGCTTGGTCGGATCAAGGCATCTCCCATCCTGGTGCCCGACGGCATTTTTGAAACGGAGGCGGTCGCCGATTTGTTCGCCTCGCGGGCAGCCGATATGGAGCCGAGCTTGCGGGCCTTTGTGGAGAAGATTATTCGGGCCTACCCTGAACAGGCAGGACTTGGGTGAAGGATCACCACTCGGTGTACATGCGCTGCGCAAGGGCCGCCTGCATTTCGCCCATCATCGCGCCGATGCTCGCGAGGGGCTGACCCAGGCAGGCCTTGCCGAACTCTGATAATTCATCCTTGTCATCGAAGACCCGCTGGCGCATGTGATTTACGGCCTCGCCGAAGCGCTTCTTTGCCTGATCAAAAACCGCCACTCGGGTTTTGCTGTCGAGCTTGCGGATCTGATTGCGATACTGGTGAAAAAGGGCCGTGGTCTTGTTGTTGGTTTGCTTGATTACTTCGCGGCCCTTTCTCACGGCCAGTTTACAGGCATCCTCATGGTCCACGACGATGTCTAAGAGTTCGTCAAACCCATCTTCCTGGATCTCGGCCATTTGGAAGAGCGTTTCTTTCAATTCCTCGGCTGGCGTTTTTTCGCAAGCCACGGTCAGGCTGGCCAAGGTCAGGATGGCCATGGGTAGCAAGAGCTTACTCAGGACATATTGGCATTTCACTGCATGACTCCTTGTGGAGAATTTCAAGCAGTTTAGCCCAGTTGCTTAGCTGCGGGCAACTGGAAATTGAGGGGATTGCTTGTGGCCACAAGGACACCTTCGTGGTTCAAAAGACACGCTTGCAAATCCATGTCCATGCCTAGTTGTCTGAAAACGAAAGAAAATATTCCTGGCATGCCTCTTGCGAAATGGGAAGCAGGAGGTCATTGCCATGTTGCGTTTTTTCAAGGATGGTCTGTTGGCGTTTTTGGGTCTGCTTGTGCTGGTGAGCTTGGCCCTGCCGGCTCGTTCGTCTGAGTTCGGCTCAGAGGAAGCAAGCGGACAGCGATTTTGGCAGGATAGGCGAGGGCGGACAGTGGCTTCTGGCGATCCCTGGAAGACCCATGGCCTGAGCCTGGCACCAGAGTATTTGGAAATGGCGCTGGACGATTTGAATCCCAAGCAGGATGCTGATGCCACGATCCAACTCAATCTGGACCTGGGTTGGCAGGTGCGGGTCCGTCGATTGTTGGTTGACGAGTTGCGGAAGCTGAACAGGCCGGCCTCCGCGGCTCTGGTGGCCGTGGATGTGCGCAGTCGTGAGGTCTGGTGCTTGACTTCGGTGGATATGGAGGAACCGGACCGGCCGCTTCGTCGAGTTGAATTGCCAGAGGGTCAGGATTCTCCCTGGGGGACGGAGTCACCATGGATGCTGAGGCTGGAAGAGACGGCTGGAAGCGGGGGCGGCACGCTTCTGGACTGGACGCTGGAGATTGCCTGGCTGGCGGAAGGTGGGCGGGTGGGACCCTTGCGGTATCTCATGGATCTGGACCGGGCCACCGCCATAAGCCCCGCGGCGGTGCTCAATGGGGTCTTGGCTATAGCCATGACGCGCCAGAATTTTCGTGGTCGGATTCTTACAGGCGCAAGCCTTGCTTCCGCGGATGGCGTGGATGCCTGGATGGTGGCGGCCAGCGACGGCATGGTGGTTGGTGTTTGGTTCGGTCTCAACGAAGGTTCAGACGGTGGCCCCGCGTTGAGTCGCGCCGCCGAGCGGTCTTGGCAGGGCTTTGTGCAGGAATGGCTGCGATACGGCCCGGTGGGTTCCGGCTGAGCTGAATCAGAGCAGTTTCAGGTCGCCCAGGTCGGGAAAGAGCTGACTCGCAGGCATGTGCTGAAAGACGGCCGGTGGGCCATCCTGCCCATCGCGTCCAGAGCGTTGACCATCTCGGCCTCGTTGTCCGCGTTGTCCCTGCTGGGCACCGCTGTTGCAGTTTCCACCCGATCCTGCCGAACCTGCGGATCCGGACTGGCCGCCTGGTCCGCCTCGATTTTCCACTTCGATCATCTGCGCCAGATCGGGATGCCTGGCGTCGTGGCGAATGGTGACCTGGCCGCCATCGCTGCCCTTGCCTCCATCTCCGCCGTCTCCCCCGTTTCCACCGTTGCCCCCATTGCCGGGAGGAGAACCTGTGCCGCCGCTACCCCCATAACCTCCCGTGCCTCCCTGGCCACCCCTGCCGCCGGCTCCACCATTGGTTTTGACCCGTAGTTTGGCGCCACGGCTTGGGTCGAGAATGAGGCTTTGCGTGTCCCCATCCCTGCCTGAATCGTTGATGCGCACCAACACCAACTCTTCGCCTTTTGCGCTAAGGATCTTGGCCAGATCCACGGTTAGATTGTGGCCAGGCTCTCCGTCGCCGGCATGCCCGCCGGGTCCGCCGCGCTCGCCGTTCTGGCCGTCCCCCCCAGGTTTGGCGTAGGAGCCGGAGCTCTGCTCACCCCGTCCATGGGTGCCGCTACGGCCCGCATTGCCTGAAGTGCCGCCGCGGCCCCCCGCACCACTGCCGATAAAACCCTGGGAACAGCCGAAGTGAATGGGCAGCTTGAGCGAGGCTTGCAGGCCAGGATGGTACTCGGAGCTGACCTCGACCTCCGCTGCTCTGCCAAGGAGCGCCAAACCCAGATTGGGCACCTGAAGCATGCCATCCTGCCCCACCTGTCCAAGGCCGCTATTAAAGCTGAACTCGTCGAATGACAAATGTCCTTTTTTGCTTGCTTGGCCGTCAGGTCCATAGAACCAGGTGCTTTTTGCCGGCTCGCCTTCGATGGTGGCCGTGACCTGGAGTTGCACCGGCTGTCCACCCGCGCAGATTTCCGTGACGCCGCCGGCTGCGCGGAACTCAAGGCCTGTGACCTTCTGATCTTCCAGGGTTTCGGTGCCCTCGATGGCTCGGTTTAGCCAGGCGCAACCCGCGGCCTGCCATGAGAGAAAAGTCATCAACAACATCATCTTCGGAAATCGATTCATGATCGCTCCTCGGATTCCGTGCAAACACGGGGTTTTAGATATGTGGGTGTGCTTGGGTGTTCAGGAGGGTCGCGTGTCATGAACCAGCTTACGGATCAATTCGGTGAGTTTCTCCAGGTTTTGTTGAGGCCCCGTGCACATCAGGCCCATGCCCCGTCGGCCGTCCACCGTATCAACCCAGCGGACTTCGCAATCCAGCTCCATGTTGGACCAGAGGCGACCGAGAGCAAGCTTGATTTTGATGATTTGTTTGTTTTCGGCCAGCGGGCCATCGGTTCGCAGGTACATACCGCGCGTGCTGATGTCGATGGTGTGGCCGTTATGCCAGCCCTTGGCCACTTGATAGCTGACCTTGTACTCGGCGGGGTAGCGAGTGGCTGCGCGCCGGGCCGTGGGACGCCACATGCCGTCTACAAAAGCACAGACGCGTTCAAAGCGTTTCTTGTCCTCTTCGATGATTTGCAGGTTGACGCCGCGGGGTTTGTCTGATTCCGGGCGTTCCTGAACCCGGTCCACCATCGCCTTCATGGGGAAAGTGACGTTGGAGTTCTCTACGGTGATTTGGACGTCCACCGTCTGGCCCGGTTGCATCTGACCCACGGATGGATAAAACAAGCGCCGGGCATGGCGATCGGTCATGCACTTATCAAGCAATTCCACCGAGCCGTATTGTAAGAGAACCCAAGTCGGTTTCTTTTGTGTCGCCATGTTTTGCCCCTCCAGTGCCCGTTTGCCGCCTGCTCCCCAAGATACTCAAAACTGGGGCCCGGCTGCAAGCCTATTGGACTGCTTTTCATGCTCCGTTTTCTTCTCGAATGCGCATGGCCTTATCTACTCGATCCAGTCGGTATTTTGATGGCGTGTTGCCCAGGCCCATCTGTCGGCGTTCGGCTGTGGCTTTGCGATAATCCACCTGGATCAGACCACAGACGATCTCGGTGTCTTCTCCCGGGCGGTTGCAGGTGACGCAGGGCACAACCCAGGAAAGGGTGGGGCTGGCGGGTGCTTTGGAGAGGATGTCGTCAGCCACCGCCTCGGCCTGGAGTATCGCCGAGGACACGGCGACAAAGAGGCTGCGAGAAGTGGGTGGCACCTGTGCGGGGTCGTCCAGGAGGGCCAGCCGATCGATGCCGTCTTTATTAAATGCGCCTTTGAGTTCGGTCACGAAAGGACCCTGGGCTCCGCCCATCATGGCATGCAGGGCTCCGCAGCAAGCGGAATCCAGCCCATATCGCCCCAGCGTACCGAAAGATTCCAGACCATCCACCATTTTGATGCCCACGTGACCGTTGACTTTGATGACCATCAACTTGGGGGTCTCCGTGCTTTCACCTAAGGCGTAGTGGTGCTCTGCTACATGGACCGCCCCCGGATCGTAGCGGGCGCCCAGATTTGAAAGGGTGAAAGCGGCGGCCCGGGCATCCTTCAGTTCGGGCAACATGCTGTGAACGAAGTGTTTTTGGAAAGCTTCGCAAACCTCAAATTCGCTTTCGTCGGCGCAGATCATATGCATGGCGCCAATGACCGACATTTGGCTGTCTTTGGCGGCTTCCGCCATGGTTTTGGATACCTGTTCCAAGGACCATTCTCGGCCGATGAGATCGAGGATGGCCTTCATGTCAGTCGACCTGCTCCGGGTCGATCAATTTGCCCAGGGCTGTTTCGAAGGCGCTCGCTTCTTTTGGGCAGCGCCCGACAACCTGTGTGTTGATCTTGATCAATTCGGCAGCCATGCTGGAGCCGATGAGGGCAATTCTGAGTATCTGGCCCTTTTTGAAGGTGCCGGAGGCCTTGCCGTCTTGGTCCTGGGTGGTTCTCTTGGCCTCGATTAACGCCGCCTGATGTTCCAGGGCGTAGGCATTGATGCTGTCTGGGAGATTGGAGCATTCTTCCGTGGCTGCCAGTTTGCCCGCCGCGCGGATGTGATCCAACTGAGCTTGAAGGGCTTTGAGCACCTTGGATCCTTGGGTGGCTTCGGTGCCTGGTTCGGCTTCGGCTTGGTCTTTTTCTATCTCCTTGGAAATTTCTTCTCCCAGGTTTTTGATGCCGCTTTGCATCCCTTTTTGGATTTTGCTTACGGTGGCCCAGACGCCCAGAACCAACACACCGGTCACCGCCAGGGCGATGAGGATGCCATTTCTCGTCTTGTCTTGCATGTTTCCTCCTGTTTGGTGTCACCGGGAGCATATCAAAGGCCGGGCTCGCTCCAAGCATTTTGTCGAAGTCTTCGCTATGACTTGTTTGTCTTGGCTTCTTTCATACTATTCGGGTGGCACCTCGTTTGTGAGTCGTAAAATACTGAAAGAACAGGGGAACCTGTTTTGGCATCTGGATTGCTTTAGTTCCTGGTCAACATGGAAACCAGGAGGAAGTAATGAAAATTAAGTCATGGTTGTTTATCGTGGTTTTGTGGGCCTCTCCTTTGGCCTGTGGTGGCTTGATGGACTCTGGTATGGGCGCCACCCCGGGCGGGGTTCAGGACATGGGCCTTGCGCGGGAGTTGGTGGAAAACGGCATGGTGCCCAATGCTGAGTGTTTCAGCGTAGAGGGCATGTTTTCGGAGCACGAGTTGGGGCTGGAGGGCGAAGCCTGCGATACGACCTTGTGTTTGCGTGGAGGCTTGGGTTTGGCACCCGACCTGGATGGACGGGACATGGCCTGGTTTCAGGTCGGCCTGTCTTCTTCCCTCAACATCGAAGAATTTACTCGCCCTCCCTTGACCGTGGTGGCTTGTGTCGACGTGTCCGGTTCCATGGGTTGGAGCTACCTTGGCGATGAAGGTTCGGATCCGTCTCCCGCAGCTTTGACCCGACGACTTTTAGGCGCTTTGGCTGCTGAACTTGGGGAGGGTGATCAATTGGCCATCGTGGCCTTTGGCAGCGATGTTGAGACAGTCCTTACCCTGACCCCGGGGACAGAACAAGATCGCATCAGGCGGGCCATCGAAGAACTGCAAGACAATGGATCCACCAACATGGAGGCTGGCTTGTCCCGCGCTTTTGAGATCGCGGCCGAGGCGGGCGGTGAAGGGCAGAGGCGGGTCATGCTGTTTACCGATATGCAGCCGAACGTAGGCGCCACGACGGACACCGAATTCGAGCGCATGGTGGTGGCGGCGGCTGGTCGAGATCTGGGTTTGACCGTTTTCGGCATGGGCATGGGTTTGGGCCAAGAGCTTTTGGACGCCATGGTGCACTTGAGGGGCGGTAATGCCTTTAGTCTCTTTGAATACGATGACGTGGCTGAGCTGATCAGTGATGATTGGCCTTGGTTGGCCTGTCCCATCGCTCACGAACTCAAAGTGCTCATGACCTTGCCGGAGGGTTTTAAGCTCGGTCAGGCATATGGATTCCCGGGGGACCACGATCTGCGCCAGGCTGGGATGGAGGTAGCCAGCGTATTTCTGAGCAAGCGCCGTGGTGCCATGTTGCTGCGCGTGGAAGCGGAGGAAGCCGAGGCCTTGTCCGCGCTGAGCCTGGCGGGTCAGATCGATTTTGAGGATCTGAGCGGGCAAGCGCATCAGACTCAGCTCACAGCCACGGCGGACGGTATTTCAGTAGACGCCCGTGGTCATGGATACAGCCAGGCCGCCGTGGCCCGAACCGTCTCCTTGGCCTTGATGGTGGACGGCATGCAGCGGGCGGCCGAACGTTACGCCGTGAATCGGTCGGATGCAGTGGACCTGATGAAGCAGGTCGTGAACCGTTTGGCTTCGGACATCGGGGCGACGGGAGACGAGGCCCTGGAAACCGAGTTGAGTTTTGCCCGCGATTTGTTGGGCTTGATGGAAGAGGGCGCCCCTCAGGGGAATTTCTACCCCACTTGATTCCTTCTTTCGTTGCATTCGTTACAAAGTGTTCATGCCCGCCATGGGGTGCTTGCGCTATGATGCTCCATGGAGGTCGCCCATGCGCAAGCTGCTCATTTCCTGCCTGTCTCTTTTCTTTTTGCTCTCCTGTGTACAAGAGGCCGAGGCTTCCTCACTCGAAAATCTGGCCAAGACTTGGCAGAAACGATTGGGGAAGGACTTCACCGTCCTGGTGGAGGCGCCTTTCGTGGTCGCCGGCGACGAAGCGCCGACGCAGGTGAAGGCGCGGGCAAAGCATACGGTGCGTTGGTCCGTGAAGATGCTGAAGGACGCCTACTTTGCGCTGGATCCGAAAAAGACCATCACCATCTTCCTCTTCAAAGACGCCCGAAGTTATCGCCTTCATGCTTTGAAGCTCTTCGGTGACAAGCCGGACACCCCATACGGCTACTACACGGATCGCCATCGGGCCCTGGTGATGAACATCGCCACGGGCGGCGGGACCCTGGTCCACGAAATCGTGCATCCTTTTGTCGACGCCAATTTCCCCAATTGCCCGCCCTGGTTTAACGAAGGCCTGGGCTCTTTGTACGAACAATGCGCAGAGGAAGACGGTCGCATCATCGGTCGAACGAATTGGCGTCTCGCCGGTCTCAAAGAAGCCATTTCGGACGACACGCTGCCCACCATCGAGCTGCTTTGCGGCATGGATGAAGAAACCTTCTACGGACCGGGCTCAGGCTTGTTCTACGCCATGAGCCGCTACTTGCTTTACTACCTGCAAGAAAACAATCAGCTCAGGAAGTACTACAAAACATTCCACAAGGCCCGCCACAAAGATCCAGGAGGCTACGCCACACTCAAGGAGCTCCTGGCCGAAAAAGACATGCTGGTCTTTCAGAAGCGCTGGCAACGATGGGTGATGAAGCTCAGTTTCCCTTGATGATTCTCAAGGGTTCACGGTCAATGTCCCCAGGTCGGCGGCCGAAAAACCATCCGAGATGCCTGGCTGGTAATCGCAGTAGGTGTAAGTAATGCCTCCGTCGTCACTGAATCGATAGCCATAGCTGTAGGTGCTCGCCGTCTCCAGGGAGACGGATTCCATGAACTCGTCGTTGTCGCCGCAGGCCATGCAGTCGGGATTCCAGTCAGCCACTTGCCAGGTCCAGCCTGGTGTGATGCGCGGATCGCTGTCGACAAGCCCCACGCCCAGCTCCGCGGTGATTCCAGGGGGCGGTCCGCCCAAATCTGTGACGTTCTCGATATAGACCTGACCGAAGATCAGTGAAGTGCTGACGCCAACCGGGGTGTCGGTGATTTCCGGGTGATGCAGATCGCACCAGTCGATGGTGTTGGTGATGGCTTCGCCGGTGAAACGATATCCCAAGGTCAGGCCGGCGCTGCCGCCGTCGCTGACCGTTACATCCACCCATGCGGCAGCATGAGCGGGCGTGACGCAAGATAGTTCGTCCACGTCCACATAGGTCAGGCTTTG
>JAUVAM010000590.1 GCA_030591745.1 Deltaproteobacteria bacterium | reverse complement strand
TTGTGTCGGAAGGTGAGCAGTAGATCATTCGGTCGGAGGCCAAGGCCACGCCGTACCAGTTGTCCCCGCCACCGATCTCCGGGCCCAAAAGCCGGGCTGTCGGGTCTGGAAAGCTCGCCGGATCCAGCTCGCCGAGTTGTGGACAATCGCGTGGGATTCCGTAGATGAGGCCGTTGGGCGCGAGAATGTTTCCTTGAAACGAGCTGCCGGAAAGCGAGCAGGGGATCTCCCGGACCGTGGCCTCTTCCGTTGAGCCCAGGGCCGCGGCATCCTGTAGCTGTGCTTGAAGCGCCGGCCAGTGCTCAGGGCCCAGGGCTGCCCAAGGGGTCTGAGTGCCCGCATCCGGAGAACCCGCATCCGGGGAACTCGCATCCAGGCCGGCATCAACGCTGTCGGGTCCTTCGAATCCATAGCGCGCGCAGCTCGCGATGGCCAAAAAACAGCAACACCCCAGCACATATAGTCGATTCATGTCCTGCCTTATCCATTGTTGGCCAGCAATCGACCAATTTAACAACAGGATTCCGGATTTTGTCAAAAGTGGAATGCGGCCTTTGGTCTCACACCCGTCGAGGTTACAATGGGGTCGCGGGAAAAATTGCTGAGGTGTTCGTATGCGCAAGTGGATTGTTTTCGGCCTGGCGGCCCTGGTCGGATGGGCTTGTTCTTCTGGTGAGGGGAAAGATCCCCGGCTCCAGGCCGTGGCCGGGGACTACGGGGTCTATTTTGATGAAGAAAAGCTCGAGCTGAGTCTGGAACGCAAGGGCGCGGAGGGGGCCGAAGACGCCGTGTTGCTTCGTTTTCCCTCAGACGGCTTACAACTCGGGATGGTCGACCAGGTAAGCGACGAGGTGAACTACGATCCATGGCCCATGTATTCAGTGTCTGAACTGGGTGAATACACCCCCCCAGCTGGGCTTGAGTGGTTGAATCTGATCTCGGCCGAGGCTTTGTCTGGAGAGGACGGGACAAGTCTGAGCATTCAATTCGATCATGCGCGAGGCAAGACTTCTCGTCTGAGCATTGAGGTTGAAGATGATGGGCGCTTCAGACTTGAGTGGCTGCCGGAAGAGGGTGCCTCGCAGGTGGCCTATTTTCGTTTGCGGCCCGTGGTCGATTCTGCGGAGGCTTTTTATGGATTGGGGGCCTACCTGGATCATGTCAACCATCGGGGACTGGTGCGCGCCATGCAGCTCGAACTCGATTTCGCCCTGGAGAGCAGCTACAACGAGGCCCACGATCCCATTCCCTTTGTCATCGGCACCCGGGGCTGGGGGCTTTTCGCCGAATGCCCTTTCCCGGGGCTTTTCGACATGGCCTCACAGGCCGACGATCGGGCCGAGATCGTTTTCGGCACCGGTCCCATGTCGAGTCAGGGATTTGTCTTTCATTTATTCGGTGCCGAACATCCTTTGGATTTAACCCGTCACTATTATGAAGTCACAGGCTACCCCAAGCTACCGGCTCCCTGGGCCTTGGGGCCCTGGATTTGGCGGGACGAAAACGAAAATCAGGCCCAGGTGCTCTCCGATATTCAAATCATTCGCGAGCAGGATCTGGCCACCTCGGCCATCTGGATCGATCGGCCCTACGCCAGCGCGGTCAACAGTTTTGATTTTGACCCGAACCTGTTTCCGGAGCCTGAGGCCATGCTCCAGGCCATTTTCGATCTGGGTTTTCGTGTGGCGCTTTGGCATACGCCTTATCTGGACGCCGATGACCCGGCTTGCGCCGATCTGAGGGCCCATGCCCTGGCCAACGATTTTTTTCCGCCCGAGGTCGGGCTGATGCTCAACCACTGGTCTTATCCCATCGATTTGACCAATCCGGAGGCCTATGCCTGGTGGCAAGATCTCATCCGGCGTTACACGGACCTGGGCGTGGAAGGCTTCAAGCTGGACTACGCCGAGGACATCGTGCCCGGTGCTTTCGGCGCAAGGAATGTCTGGGGCTTTTCAGACGGAAGCGACGAACGCAGCATGCATGCCATGTATCAGCTTTTTTACCACCGGGTTTATGCGGAAACCATGCCGGCTGATGGTGGTTTTCTGATCTGCCGGGGCGCTACCTACGGAGACCAGGTGAACGTCAACGTGATTTGGCCGGGGGACTTGGACGCCAACATGCTGCGTCATCGTGAACTGGGCAATGCCGGCACGGAAGACGAGTACGTGGCTGTTGGGGGCTTGCCCGCCTCGGTGATCTTTGGTCTGAGCTTGGGGCCTTCGGGCTTTCCCTTTTACGGTGCCGACACGGGCGGCTATCGTCATTCGCCGCCGGACAAGGAATGCTTCACCCGATGGTTTCAGCAGACAGCCTTGAGTTCCGTCATGCAGGTCGGCACCAGCTCAAACGACGTGCCCTGGGAATTTCGGCCTGAGAACGGTTTTGATGAAGAGATGCTGGGTTGGTATCGGCGTTATGCCCGTTTGCACATGAGGTTGTGGCCCTACGAGTGGACCTTGGCCAAGCGCATCGCGCTTGACGGCCGTCCCATACAGCGTCCTTTGGGCTTGCAGTTCCCTGAGCTGGGGGCACATCCCGACGACCAGTATATGTTCGGTGATGCCTTACTGGTGGCACCTGTGGTGGACAGGGGTGCTCGCTCAAAAGACGTGATCTTTCCGCCCGGCGCTTGGCTGGATTGGTGGACCGGAGAGCGCATCGAAGGCGGGCAGACAATCACGGTCGATGCCCCCTTGGATACCTTGCCCCTGTATCAGCGGGCAGGCACGATCGTACCCATGCTTCGGCCCAGCATCGACAGCATGGCGCCCACAAGCCGTCCTGACCTGGTGGACTCTTACGCCACCAGCGCAGGGAGGCTGTACGCCCGCGTGGCCCTTGGCGGAACCGCGCACTTCGATCTATTCGATGGCACCACGATATCCTGTGAAGAAGAGGATTCAGGATTGCGCTTGAGCGTGACCCCCGGCGAGGCGTTTCAGCAGGGTGTGCATTTTCTCATCACGGCTTTCGGGGCCGATGCACCGGTCGGCGTTCAGGTCGATGGTCGTTCCTTGTCCGTGCGGGACAGTCTGGAAGCATTAGAAGCTTCGGATGAGGGATGGTTCTTATTGGGCGGCAACCTGCATCTGCGGGTCGGAGCAGGCGGTCACGAGGTGAGCATCAGCCGGTAGTTCTTTTTCCTCGCCAGGCAAGCCCGAGCAGCAAAAGCAGAGTCAAGGGAGCCCAGGCCACGGGATC
>JAUVAM010000342.1 GCA_030591745.1 Deltaproteobacteria bacterium | reverse complement strand
AGCGCTTGATCAGGTCCCCATACTGGATCGGGTCAATGGCCACTTCTTGCCCGGCGTAACGCTCTCGATGGAGGTCCGCCATGTGCTTGAAGCTTCTTAGCTCCGCCGTCTTGTCCAGCTTGTTGCAGGAACCGGCCAGCAAAACCTTTTTCTGAGTCGGATGTTCCAAGGTGATGTTCTGCCGGACCTGCACGCCGCCACCGGTGCTGGGGCCCTCGGGCTCGCTCAAGTTCACCGCGTAGCCAGCGATATCCTCCGATCCGAAGGAAGTGTTGAACAGCGAGGCAAGATCAACGGCCGCCAGGGTAAAAGCAGTACGTGCTTCTTCGCTCATGTTGCCCATCCTAGGCTTGGGTTTTCAAAATCACACATTAAAATAAATCATACGCCAAACTCACCAAAAGAGGCAAAGAACTGGCACCATGGATTGCGCAACGCGCTAAGCGCCGATACGATTGCAGCATGCAAAAACAAAAACACCTGCAGCAAATGTTCGAAGCCGTGCCCCTTCGCTACGACGGAATCAACCGCCTGATGACCCTGGGCCTGGATCAACGCTGGCGTCATCTGGCGGCCCGCCGAATTCTGGCAGGCAGCCCAGAGCGCATCCTGGACCTCGGCGCCGGCACGGGAGATTTGAGCTTGCTTCTGGCAAGCCGGAACGAAAACCCCAGCATCACGGCGGCCGACTTCAGCCGACCCATGCTCGATCTATTGCAAAAACGCACGGAAGACGCGGGCCTCGGCAAGCGCATCAAGACGGTGGAGGCCGACGCGGCTGAGCTGCCCTTTGCGGACTCAAGCTTTGACGCCGTCGGCATCGCCTTCGCCTTTCGCAACTTGTTATGGAAGAACCCCAATCGCGAAAAGCACCTGGCCGAAATCCTGCGCGTCTTGCGCCCCGGCGGCCGCTTCGTGGCCGTGGAAACAAGCCAGCCCGGCAAAGCCTTCTGGCGCGGCGGTTTTCATCTCTGGATGCGGGCCGTGGCCGGTCCTTTGGGCGGACTTCTCTCCGGACAAAAAGCAGCCTACCGATACCTCGCCAAATCGGCATCAAACTTCTACCGACCGGATGAAATCCGCGACATGCTCTTGGGGGCTGGGTTTTCAAAGGTAGAACAAGAAACACTCTTCGGCGGCGTGGCGGCCATACACACGGCCATCAAGTAAACGACCCCCTCTTGAAGCAGTTGCAATTATTATGCATCTAAAACATAATGTTTTAGATGCATAATATTTACAGGAGAGGCCTCCATGACCCTGCGCTTCCTAAACCGAGAAGAAGAGCTGGATCGCTTGCTTGGCGCAACACAAGGACCTGACGGTAGTTTCCTTGTGCTCTACGGTCGACGCCGTGTCGGCAAATCAAGACTCCTGGCCGAGTTCCTTGGCGATCGGCCTGCCGTTTACTACGTCGGGGATGACCGGGAGGCGAGCCTGCAAAGGTCGGCCTTGGCCACCGAAATCGGGCGAATCATCCCCGGCTTCGAAGGTGTCGAATATCCCCAGTGGCAGGCTTTGCTCGAACGCTGGCACCTTGAGGCACCCTCTGGTGCCATTCTGGCCATCGACGAACTGCCCTCCCTGGTGACGGTGTCCAAAGAACTGCCGAGCCTCTTACAAAAGCTCGTCGACAAAAAACGTTCGAAGCCTCTGCACCTCGTGATCAGCGGGTCCTCGCAAAGAATGATGCACGGCTTGGTTCTCGATCAACAGGCCCCTCTCTATGGCCGTGCCGTGCAGATGATGCGCTTAGAGCCCCTCGGCATCGAGCACCTCTCCAAGGCCTTCTCTACAAGCAAGGCAGAAGAAATCATTTCCGCGTACTCCATCTGGGGCGGCATCCCCCGCTACTGGGAGCTGGCACGATCTTTTCCGAACACCCAAAAGGCATTTCATGATCTGGTTTTGGACCCCCTGGGTCCCCTGCATCACGAGCCGGATCGACTCCTGCGTGACGAGCTACGAGATACGCGGCAGGCTGCCTCCATCCTGGCATTGGTCGCCTCCGGCTGCCATCGCATGTCCGAAATCGCCGGCCGCCTCGGCAAGCCCGCCAGCTCCATGACCCGACCTCTCGCCATGCTCGTGGAGATGGGCTTCGTCGCCAAGGAACACCCCTTCGGGGCCCCGAAGCGCTCCAGCAAGAAGACCCTCTATCGCGTGGCCGATCCCTTTTTGGCGACCTGGTATCGATTCGTCGAGCCCAATCGCAGCCTCTTGGAAATCAGGCAATTCAAAACAGCCCTGGCCATCATCAAAAAAGAATGGGATCTCTACATGGGCCAAGCCTGGGAGCAAATCGTCAGACAGAACATCCCCTGGCTGCATATCGACGACACCGATTGGCTTCCCGCCTCGCGCTGGTGGGGCCCCGGCCTGGATCGAAAAGAACTGGAGTTCGACCTGGTGGCGCAATCAGCCACTGATCCCGATCATCTTCTCATTGGGGAAGTCAAACGAAGCACGAAACCAGCCCATGCCCAAGCGCTACTGGAAAAGATCCAGCGCTTGCCCCTCGCCAAGGACAAACGAATCAGCTCCGTTTTATTTTCTGCCGAGCCCAGATCCAAAATCGCCAACTCACCTGTTCATCACATATCTGCCGCCATGCTGCTGCGACAAATCTCGGAGGCAAAGATCTAAGACCTCTCCGCTGTGCATTCCACGGCGATACCGCCTCGGGGATTGTAGAAGCCGGTGATTTTCAGTCGGAGGGGTTTGATCTGCGCAAAGAGGCTTTCGGCCAGCTCGTCGACCACTGCTTCGTTGAAGGCTTTTCGGTCGCGAAAACCCTGCAAGAAGAGCTTCAGGGATTTTGTCTCCACCAAAAACTTGCCCGGCACATACTCGATCTCAAGCTCACCGTAGTCGGGTTGTCCTGTGATGGGGCAAAGCGTAGAGAACTCGGTGCAGTGTAGGTTGACCGTGATGGGCCCACCGCCCCAGGGTACCCGGTCTACTTCGTCTATCGGACCGACAACGTTCTTGCCCAACACTTTCGGCTTGTAAACCTTCTTGCCTGCCATGAACACCTCCAGAATCTCCACTATCACCGACAATAAGCCGCAGCATAAGTCCTTGCCAAGGATGAAGCAACTTGGATACAAAGTGGGAGGCGAATGGTGAAGGGAGAGTGAGGTCACTACTGATGCCCAGCAGAAAACGCGTAAAGGTTCAGGTCAACAAGAGCCTCATCGGCCCCTCGGCCCCCCGGCCGGTGACCATCGTGCCTCGCTCGGCAGACGATTTCCCGCAAAGTAGCCTGGCTCACCGGGCTTTGGCCGAAAAGCTTTCAAGCCCCCTGTACCTGGGGCCTCCCATCTGCGACGAATTCATGGCGCTTTTGGAGCATGTCTTTTCAGAAGACGAAGCCGAACTCGTTCGCCACCTGACCGTGCTCAAGGGCACCAGCGCCAAGGCCGTCGCAAAAAAAGCCCATCAAGACGAAAACTCAGTGCGACGCGTTTTGGACGCGGCGGCCGAGAGACGCTGCATCTGGCATGAGGGAGACGGGGATGCCCGTCGCTACAAAGCCCTGCCGCTGATGCCCGGCCTGTTTGAAATCCTCATGTGCGGCCACGAGCTGGAAACGATGAATCCTTGGGTCAGGCGTTTCGCCGAACTTTTCGCCGATCTCTACGACACGGGTTATTACACGGCCTATGTGGCTTATCGTACCGACACCGTGCGCTACATGCCCACGGGCCACCTGGCGAAATCGCATCCTCTGGCTCTTCCCTCGGACCAATTCGAACAAATCATAGATAGCTACAACTCCTTCGCCGTGGGTCATTGCCAATGCCGCATGAGCGCCGAAATCGTAGGCAAGGGCTGTGGAAAACCCACTCTGAACTGCTCGGCCTTGGGCGAGTGGGCCGACGGCGCCATCAGCCGGGGCCTGATGAAACGAGTAAGCAAAAAAGAGTACATCGAAATCAAAAAGGAAGCCGAGGCCGCGGGCTTAGTGAACTTCTTAATGAACATCGACTTCGCCGAAGGCCAGGCCTCGTGCTCCTGCTGCGGCTGTTGTTGCTACGTACTCCGCCTCATCAGCGATTTCGACATGCCCGCGGCAATCGCAAAGCCCCACTTCCAGCCGGTCATCAACAAACAAGCCTGCACAAACTGCGGCGCCTGCGCCCGAGTCTGTCCCACCGGTGCCATCGTCGTGGACCCCAAACGCTCCACCTGGACTTTGCCCCACCGCTGCATCGGCTGCGGTCTTTGCGCTGCGGCCTGCAAAACAAAAGACGCCATCCGCATGGATCCACTCCCCGACTACCGCATCCCCCCAGACAGCTGGTTCGGCTTCGCCCGCCGCACAGCACTCGGCACAGGCCGCAACCTGCTAAGAGGCTGGCTCAAGACTCGCCAAGTTTAGCCCGCTCCATAAGCAAATCGAAAAGCTGATCGATGGATTCGTCCACGCTGATTTCGTGGGTGGGTAAGACCAAATTTGGATCTTTCGGAATTTCGTAGGGCGTTTGAATTCCTGCCAGGCCATCGATGATGCCGCTTCGAGCCCTGGCGTAGAGACCCGCCTTGTCCCGCGCTTCGCAGCAATCGAGGGGGGCTGCCAGATGCACTTCGAAGAATTGCTCGGGCCCAATGATCCGGCGGGCGGCCTCCCGGTCCACGGCAAAGGGGCTGACCAGCGCGACGATGCTCAGCAGGCCGGCTTCGTTCATCATGCGTGCCACTTGCGCCACCCGGCGTACGTTCTCGCCTCTGTCCAGGGCGGAGAATCCCAGGTTCTCGCTCAAACCCTGGCGCAGGTTCTCTCCGTCCAGGACCTGCGCCACGTAGCCTGCATCAAAGAGCCTTCGCTCCAGACCGAAGGCGATGGTGGTCTTGCCCGCGCAGGGCAATCCCGTCAGCCAAACCGTATGCGCTGACTGGCCAAGGCGCTTGGCGCGCTCGGCTACGGTGATGGCGCTTTCATGACGACGTAAGCCCTTGACGGGTTTCTTGGCGGCCTTGGCCGAATCGTCAACCTGCCGATCCAGAATCATGCCTGCGGCCACCGTGGCGTTGCTCACTGTGTCGATGAGGACGAAGGCGCCGGTGGTCTTGTTGCGGCGGTAGGCATCAAAGGCCAAAGGTTTCGCCAAACTCAGCTCTACCAGGCCGATGTCGTTCAGCTCGAGCTTATGAGTCTTGCGTCTTCTGAGATCCGCCATGTCGAAGGCGTATTCTACTCGACTGACTTCGGCCTTGATGTTCGAGGTGGCCAGCTTCAAGACATAGGGCTTGT
>JAUVAM010000245.1 GCA_030591745.1 Deltaproteobacteria bacterium | reverse complement strand
TTCGTAACCGTCCGACCCACCACGTCTTGAAATCCCCCCTCCCTGGGTGATTCTCCTTGAGCGCCGGATCAACGGCGTACGAGGAGGATTTCATGAAGCGAAGATCAAAAGAGGAGGGGCTGGCCCTCGTCGAGAAGTACCAGGCGAGCGACCTGACCCAGGCGCGCTTTGCGGCCAAAGCCCGTATCAACGTAGCAGTGCTGCGCTACTGGCTGCGGAGATCCCGGGAACTGGAGACAAGCGCTGAGCCGGTACGATTCGTGGAGCTGACGTCCGGCGTCGGGCTTGGGGCCAGTGCCGGCGCCAGGTTCGAGACGCCGGACGGTTTTGCGGTAAGTTTTGAGCAAGTGCCGTCGCCGGATTATCTGGTGGAGCTGATTCGTGGTCTGGAGCGCCGATGATCTCCCTGCCGCCATCGGTGCGGATCTTTCTGGCCACGAAGCGAACAGATATGAGGAAAGGCCACGACGGCCTTGCTGCGCTGGTGCAGCAACAGATGGGTCAGGACGTCTTCACCGGCCACCTGTTCGTGTTCGTTTCTCGTGGCGGAAATCGGATCAAGATCCTGACCTGGGACCGGGGTGGGTTTGTGCTCTGGTACAAACGATTGGAGCGAGGTCGCTTTCGTTTGCCGAGCGTGACGGAGGATGAGGCGGTGCTGCAGTTGGAATCGTCTGAGCTGTCGATGTTGGTCGACGGCATCGACTACAGTCGCGTTCGAAAGCCCCTGCGCTGGGCCCCGAAAAGAGATTTGCGGGTTGTGAAAGAAAAAGCTGTTTCTCAAGACAAAAGTGTGTTTCATTCTGGGAGATGAAGCCCGAGGACATCGACAAACTCGAAGACGTCGACTCGTTGAAGGTGCTGCTCAAGCAGCTGATCGAAGTCATCGAGACCCTTCGGCAGACCATCGAAAACAAGGACGGGGAACTGGCGGAACTCAGGCGGCTGGTGTTCGGCCAGAAAAGCGAGCGCATGCCGTCGGTGCAGTCCGAACTCAAGAAACGCCGCACGGCCAAGCAGAAAAAGGCCGACCGGGAAAAGACGAAACAGAAAAGAGACGCCACCCGTAAGGCCAAGCAAGAACTGCCCACCGAAACCATCCGGCACGATCTGGATGAAGAGAATCTGTGTTGCCCCCACTGCGGCGGCAGCGACTTCGTGGATCTGCCCGACGAGATCTCGTGCGAGTACGAGTTCGTGCCGGCCAGGTTGATCCGCATCGAACATCTCCGGCAGAAGAAGGCCTGCCGCTGCGGTCAGTACGTGGCGACAGGCCCAGCGCCGTTGCGGGTCAGCGAGGGCGTGCAGTACGGCCCCGGCCTTCACGCGAACGTGGTGGTGTCCAAGTGCCTCGACAGCATGCCCTTGTATCGGCAGGCGCGTTCCCTGTCCCGGGCGGGCGTGAAGATCAGCCGCAGCAGCCTGTGTGATCTGTTCCATCGCGCGGCGGACCTCTTAGAGCCGCTGCACAAGCGGACGCTGGAACTGATCAAGAACTCGAAATACGTCCGTGCCGACGAGACGCCTCAGCCGGTGATGGACAAGGACAAGACCCACCGGGGCTACATGTGGAACTTCAACACGGAGGATCTGGTGGCCTACGTGTTCAGTCCCGGCCGCAGCGGTGAGACCGCTGCGGCGGTGCTCGGCGACAGCCAAGGCTTCCTGCAGGCCGATGCTTACAGCGGCTACAACCGAGTGACCACTCCGGAGAAACGAACCCGCGTAGGCTGTTGGGCCCATGTCCGTCGCAAGTTCTTCGACGCCAAGAACCTCGCGCCGGAAGAATGCAAGCATGCCCTGGACGCCATTCTGGCCCTCTATGAAGTCGAGTACCAGGCTGCTGGCGATAATCTGCTGGGCAGCGACAAACACCTGGCTCTGCGGAAAGCGCGGAGCAAAGTCGTCATCGACGACCTTCATCGCTGGCTTGAAGAGCAGAAAGATCGCTTCGCGCCACAAAGCCCTGTGGGCCGCGCGATCCGCTATCCGCTGAACCACTGGAAGTCGTTGATCCGGTTCTTGGAGGATCCGAAGCTCCCTCTGGACAACAATATGAGCGAGCGCCTTCTGCGTGTGATCGCTCTCGGCCGGAAAAACTACCTGTGGGTGGGCAACAACGGCGCTGGCCACAATCTTGCCGTCCTTCAAAGCCTGGTCAGCTCTTGCCAGATCAACGGCGTTGATCCGCAGGCCTACCTGAGCGATGTGTTGATCCGGATCCAAGACCATCCCCAATCACAGATCGATGACCTGCTGCCAAACCGCTGGCAGCCACCCTGATCTGCGAACGACGTTGCAGCGGAATAAAGCGAATCTACCCCATCATGCGTTGATCATGACTTGAAGGGAGGCATGCGTCCAGACGTGGCGCCTCGGACGGTTACCCTTGTTCCAACCCATTCTGACATGGTTTTTCCCACTTTTGGGGCATCGTGATCGCATGATTTCCACTGCGTCCATTCCTCCAGTTCGCTCGTGAGTCCGCAATTCTCTTTGTCCAGGTTATATCCGCAATCGTCGAACAGGCTGCCGACAGGATCGCTCCAATCCTGGAAAGGCCTTGAATCTACAAACGAGATACGAATGGTGTTCTCCCACCACGCAGAATACAAATTCTTCCAGTCTCCGAGGGAAAAGGACACCTCGGCCAATAGTGATGCCTTGGGTATATAGACTCTGCGTATGTTATACCTCCAAAAAGTTTCCCCAAAGAATTCAATATCATATGTTTCTGCTTCTTCCAGCGGAATCTCGAACCCTTCAACGATGTCCACCCAGAATCGAATGACCGGCGGACGTATTAATGGCATCCAACTCTCTGCAAAATGGACAGGGCCGACATTGACTACGAGGTCCCCATCGATCACATCGGGTATTTCAACGATTTCCAGCTCATTGCCAAGCACCGAATAAATGGGTGCGGCACCCGGAACCACATAGTCGTCGGCGTATGTGTGCCCCTCCCTCAACATCAGCCCCAAACATGCCTCGTCCGCACCATCAAAGAACTTACTACCGGGTGAGAACCGCCTGTTATTGATGCACAGTGGTATGAACTCGGAATTGACAACGCCGAATGGACCCCAGTGGCTAAGCATCTGGCACTCGGCTTCGCTATGGTATTCCTTGCATTCTCCCATGGGCAAGGTCAAAGCCCCATCTTGGTAGTATTTGCTCGACGGAGATACCCACCCAGGCCCCTCAAACTCGGCCCAATCACCAGCAAGATCCAGACATCCAGAAAAAGTCACACCCAACCACAACCCCGACACCACCATGATCGTTCGTCGCATTTTCCATCCCTCCAAGAAGTCCTCATGAGAAAACACGGCCCACGAAGAAAGCGGGCCATCCCTGAAATGTCCGCATCTTTTGGAGGGAACTTGAAAGACCTATTCAGAAGAAAAAGTGATCGCCCGAGGGCAAACCCCAAATTCCTACGAAGGACTATTCTTGCTTGCTTGCTTGCTTGCTTGCTTGCTTAGAACACACACAGTACCTCCCCGACTTGGAGCGTCCCGATAAAATAAACTTACCACAAACGGGCACAAATACTCAACCCCTTCGGAGACTGCCGGTTATTGTATAATGTAGGGTGGACACGAACATGGCCTTGATCGCCAATCCATCAACCGGCAGGACCTCCTACTGGACGGATCGCTCAGCTACAACAATGTCAACTGTGTGTTCTTTCTTCTCCTCTTGCCCGAAAGGTCTTGTCCTTTCTCCGTCAAGGAGTCTCGAATCGTCGCGAGGAAAGGTGAGGCTTTTGTCTCGCGCATTTTGCCAGAGACCAGGCGCCTTCGGGCTTGCGTGAGGAAGAGGAGGTCGCGGGCTCGGGTCATGCCGACGTAGAAGAGGCGGCGCTCTTCGGCTTCTTCTGCTGCCTCTACCGGGCCGAAGCGCAAGGGTAGGATGCCGTCTTCGCAGCCGCAGATGAACACGACTTCGAATTCGAGACCCTTGGAGGCATGCAAGGTCATCAGGGCGATGCGCTCGGCTCTTGGATCAAATGCATCCTGGCTGGATTCGGGGTTGAGGCTTCGCTCGAGATCGGAGCGCTGAAAAGGCAGACCGGAACGCTCGAAGGCCTCGTCGAGCGCGTCCAACTGGGCCGAGGTTCGAACGAGGACCGCGATGTCTGAAAAAGAGAGAGAGGCGACCGGCCCTTCCTGGCCGCGACCGCTGTCCAATGAGAAGAAACTGTGGCCACCGAGCAGGGCCTCGACGCTGGCCACCACGAATTCGGCCTCTGCTTTTTCGGAGACCGCCTCGTGCAGACGAATTCTCTGCTGCTCGATCAACTGCGACACAAGCTTTCGCTCGCCGGCGCTTCCGGCTTCGATCACCTGCCTGGCACCATCGACGATGCATCTGCCCGAACGATAGTTTCGATGCAAACGATGGCGCTTGCCCGTCGGATAGTCGACTTCAAATCGCTCGAACATCTCGGCCGAGGCCCCACGAAATCCATAGATGGTCTGGTCCGGATCCCCGATGGCAAAAAGCGTGCTATCAGACCCCAGCAACATCCGCAAAAGGCGAAGCTGCTTTGAATCCAAATCCTGCGCCTCATCGATCAGAAGATGCCCCACCAGGCCCTGTTGTTCCGCGAGCAACTCAGGACTGGAATCCAGCAAATCAATGGCCATGAGGATCAGATCCTCAAAGTCGACTAAGCCCTGCGCGTGAAGCTCACGGTCATAGGCCTTTCGGGCATTCAAGGCCTCCAAATTCACCGGCTCGTCTGTACGCTTGGCGAGCTGGATTCGCTTCATCCACGTCTGTGCCTTTCTCTTGCCGAGCGACAGAGCTTCTCGCACGGCATCGATGCGCTGTTCGTCGTCGGCGATCTCAATCACAGGAGGCAATTCAAGTTCTTCAAGATGCTTACGAACGAACTCCAGGGCCAGAGCATGCACCGTGCCGACCCAGACATTCGATTCACCCTCGGCTTCCAGGCGCTGTCTCAGCTCTTCTGCCGCCCTTTTCCCAAAGGTGACGGCAAAAATTGAAGTGGCTGGGGCATGTTGCTCGGACAGCAAAAAGAAAATTCGCTTAGAGAGGGTATGCGTCTTACCTGTGCCTGGTCCTGCTTCCACCAGATTGTACTGGCTCGGGCTTCTGGCGGCTTCGAGTTGCTCTGGATCAAGCCCGCCCCAGGAACCGACCCCGTCCCCACCAAGGCTGTCCCCGGCCGGCCTGTCGATCTTTGCAGGCCCTGGCTTGGCAGACTCCGTGAGGTCCACTTCCATTCCATGCGATTTGCGAACCGCAGGCTCAGGCCCTGCAAATTCCGCCACGTCCTTCTTCATTCCATGCGCTTTGCTTTCTTGCTTTTCGCGAATCGTGGGCATGGCAAACAGCCAGGGTTCTTCGAGTTCTTTGGACTCAAAAAGGCTCACACGGCCGTATTCTCCATCGTATCCCGCCTCACAATGCACGGTTCCGCGACGCAGGCGCTTTATCGCCTCCACGAAATGATTGGGGCCCGCGCCCTCCATTTCCTGCAAATCCAGGGAACACAAAATTTCGAGTTCAGACCCTAAGCCCGCGATGAGTGATTCATAGCTGCGCTGAACGGTCTTACTCCCTGAGCCGACACCTTGGAGTTCGGACAGGATTTCCACCAAAGGCACTAAGGAACGCACCTGTCCGGCCGTTTTGGGCTTGTCCCCTGCTTTGCGGTCGGCGAGTTCCTCCACCCGATGCATCACGCCGACCGTGAGCGGCTTGCCGCAAACCGGACAAATGCCCCCGCATGCCCTGGTTTCTTCCGGCGTCAGCCGAATGCCGCACTTTCGGTGGCCATCCAGGTGATATTTCCCCTCTTCCGGATAGAACTCCACGGTGCCGACATAGCCTTGGCCTGTTTGCAGCGCGCCAAAGATGCTCTCGTAATCCATTTCGCAATCAAACATACAGGCTTCACGCGCCAATTTTGCGGGCGAATGTGCATCCGAATTGGAGACAAGGCGATAGCGATCGAGTGAAGAGACTTGCCAATTCATAGCGGGGTCGCTTGATAGCCCGGTTTCCACCGCAAAAATATGTTGGCTCAAATCCCGATAGCAGCCTTCGATGGAATCAAAACCCGACTTGGAACCCATGGCCGAAAACCAAGGCGTCCAGATATGGGCCGGAATCAAATGGCAGCCCTGTCCAGACTCCAATGTGATTTCGAGTAAATCTCTTGAGTCCAACCCCAAAATGGGACGTCCGTCGGAACGAATGTTTCCTATGCGGTCCAAAGCCTGCCGAAAGGCCTCCGCTTTTTCCAAATCCGGGGCATAGACCAGGTGGTGAACCTTCCGGGTTCGATCACCCGCCTTGTAAATTGTGGAGATTTCGACCTGAAGACAAAAAAGTGGCAGCTGCCTACAGGACGC
>JAUVAM010000109.1 GCA_030591745.1 Deltaproteobacteria bacterium | reverse complement strand
GCCCCAACCAGGGTCGAATCCCCACCGGCCTCGGTCAGGTAGGCTATCAAACCCAAGAGCAGACCCACCCCGAGCAACACCCTTGCGCCGCCGCTTTTCGGACTGCGTACCCGCATGAAAAGCGCCGCGCCCACGGTGACGAACATCAGCACCCAGCTGGCGCCGCCCATGAAGACAAATTCCAAATCCTGACCGAAGGGCCCGCGAATATCGGAAGCCGAGATGACGACCAGGGCCCCAACGCCCAACAGACAAGCCGAGGAGGCCCGCAGCCACTCCGGCAAGGGACGCACCAAACCCAAGACCAGGAAGATGAGAGAAAGCACCAAGGGCCAGGCCACGATATGGGCCATGCCCTCCTTATCCGAGAGCAGGTCCCAAGACATGATGGTGTCGTAACTGGACTCGCCGAAAGGCACGAAAAACAAAAGCAACCATGAGCCGCCGAAAACCACCATCAGGATGCGCATGAGGCGATCGAGGCCCTGACGCCGACCGGCGTTCATGGGCGTTTCGGCCGTGGGTTCAGCCGGTTCACCACAATGCAAACAGAAACGTACCTTCCCCGTATCGGGCAAATCCATGCTTTCGTTGCAATGGGGACAAGTCCAGGTCATGGCATCCTCCTAGTTTAAGGCTCCCTCAATGGGCCCCTTCACCTATATCATACCGCTATGGACGCATCGGTTCCCCGCAGGGTCTCATCATTCACTTCAACGGCTCTTTTTTCTTGTCGGTTTTCTTCAAGTAAGGCGCAAGCTTGGCCTTATCCACGGCGGCCGGGGGGAAAAGCAGCATGCGAGCCGAGACATCCACCTCTACCGACAGGCCAAAAGGGCTACCCACCATATGACCAGCCCCCATGTTGAACTGCCCCGCCAATGCCAAAACACTGCGGCGATCGGGGGCCAAAAGCATGATCTTTCCACGACTGCTCTCATCCATCACCAGCTCAGCCGCCTTGGTAAAGGCTTTGTCCATCAATGATTTATCCTTGTTGGCTTCGGCCAGGCTGCCCAGCCACAACCAGGCTTGCATTTGCGCCTGACGAGAGGCCAGATGCGCTGCCATCTGCTCCAGATTTTCGGCCATCTCGTTGCCTGATTTTCCAGCCTGGCCCGCAGCCAAATCCAAAACCAGGGCCACCGTCACGGCGTTAACATCAGCGCCGCAGACAGGAATCACTTGCTGCATGAGCCCCCTGGCATCATCCAGGGCCCCAGCTTGAAACATCAGGGTCGCCACCGAACTCGCAGCGTCACACATGACTTGAAGGGAGGTGGCACCACCCGGTTGGTAGGTCGAAATCACAGCCGCATAAGCGTCCACCACGGCCTGCAAACGAGTGGCCACCTGGGCCTGGTCTTTTTGCAACATGGCTTCAGTGGCCAGTAAGTGGGCGATCCACAATTTAAGTTCGGGATCGGCATTTTTCTTGAAGGCCTCTTCCAGGGCGGTCCGGGCGATGGCCACCTCATGCACACGTCCGGTGTCGATGGCCTTGCGCACCGCGGCGCCCGCCATCAATGGGTAAAAGCCCTTGTCCACTGATTTGCCTCGTCGAGCCTGCCGATAGAGACTCACCGCTCCCCAGGCATCCGGCCCATCAGCCACCAATTGACCGATCAAATACAGGAAGCGCACAGAACGGATGTCGCCGGGATACCGAGCGCCAAAGGCCTTGGCCTGTGGACTCAGGCGCTCGGCCACCTTGTAGATGTTCTCTCCAGCGATGGCGCGGATGAACTCCAAATACAAGAGGCTCAAATCCGCCAACTGGGCATCCGTCTTACGAAAAGCATTGAGGTCATCCTGCAGCCTGACCAGCAACTTTTCGTCAATTTTCGTCTTGGCGGATTTAGAAAACAGACCTTCCAGCAAAAGGGACAAACCAGCGCCGATGCGCCGACCGAGAAAACCTGCCGTGGGGGGCTTGCCCTTGGCCCTGGTCGCATAGGCCCAGGCAGCCTTATAATCGTATCCCGAAGACATCAAGGCTTCCATGTAGGCTTGATCCAGAGCGGGATTGGCCGTTTTGAGGGCCATCTTTCTTGAAAAAGTCGAAAGCAGGCGTTCGTATTCGCCCAAGTTCACCATCAAGGTCGCCACTTGGCCTCGGCCCGCGGCCCCTTTGGCTCTCGCCGAGATCAATTCCTTGCGGAACCTGGCTCGATCCAACTCGGCATCGGTGGCACCCGCGGCTGACGCGAGGGCCTTGTCCCCTTCTTTAACCTTCCCCAGTTCGTAATTTGCCTCCGCCAAGGCAGCGGCGGCCGCCTTGTCTTTGGCGTCCCCATCGAGCAGGGTACGAGCGCTTCGTCGCATGCTCTGCCACTCCGACTCACGACGTTCCAGATCGACCAGTCCCCGAAGCAAAGCCAGTCGCAGCTTGGGCCCAGGCTTTTTCGACAATCGTCGCCCCGCCACCCAGCGCAGCCCTTGCCGACTGTATTTCGTCAGGGCATCGAATTGGCCCGCCAAGCCGATCATGGGCTTGGCCATGTCCCCCGCCTGCAAGGAAAAAACACGGGCCAGGGCCTCAAACAAATGGAAAGACTGCTCGGCCTTGATGAACGTATGGTAGAGCCGAACCAATTCCTGCGCCCAGGCTTCGGGCACAGGACCCTTGGTCGTGACCACCGCCCGCTCCACCATGGACAAAACCGCCGCCCAACCCACGATGGCTTGTTGCTCTTGCATGGGGTCCAGTCCATCCAATGCAGGCAGGCCTTCAGCCAGGGTCCGGGAGCGGTCCCACAGAGCCTTCCCCCTGCCTGCCCGGATGAGCAATAAATCGTATTCCTGGCCGATGACGGGCATGACCTGGGTAACGTCCGGCTTGAAGGCCTTCGCGGCATACGCCGATGAGGCCAAAAAGATCCCGAAAACACAAAGCGGCAAGGAGACAAGCAACAATTTGGATGGCTTCACAGAAACTCCGATTCACCAGCGACGGCGCAGCCAGAAAACAAAACCAGGCAGGCAGAGTAACATCATCCAGCCCCACAAACCAAGTCCCGGGCCACCGGCGCTGGCGCAACCCCCGGCGGTGCCGACCTCCACACAAACACCCTGGTTGCATGCCTGGTTCTCTCCGCAGGCAAATCCTTCGGGCATGGGCTCGTGAATGCATCCCCTGTCCGCGTTGCAGGCGTCGTCGGTACAAGGGTCGTCATCATCGCAGTCCAGCGACCCCGAACTGCCGCCACCACAGGAGCCCATCAGGCAAGTTTCATCACCATTGCAAAGATCCCCATCCGAACAAAGTGTGCCCGAAGGCGCTGTTCTGCAACGACCCTCTTCTCCCGGCAAGTTGCAAACCCGGCATTCTTGATCGCAGGCCGATTCACAACAAACGCCATCCACACAAGGACCGACTACGCATTGTGAGTCGGCGTTGCAACCCTCCCCCAATCCCCCGCCGGTGAAATCAGTGATGAAGCTGGTGAAGTGGTCCACCTTGGTGGAGCAACCAAACTCCAAACAGGTTTCATCACCATAGGAAGTAATGCCCACCACGTATTCACGCCCATCGATGGTCACAAAGGCCGGCCCGCCGCTGTCGCCCGAACAGGGTCCGCCTGGATGCTGATCGTAGTACAAGGCATATGGCGTCCCGCCCCCGCAGCCATCCGCATCGTTGCAGACATATCCCAGGTAACCCAAGGCCCAACGCTTGAGGCCGTCATTGGTCCCATCCTCGGTGTTGCCGAAACCGGAAAAAATCAATTCGGTGCCGATGTCGGCGCTGGTCAACTCCATAAAGTCCGGCAGAAAAGCAAGAGGCTGGATGCCGGTCGGTGCCACCTGGCTCATGCGAACCAGGGCGATATCGTAGCCGGAACCCGGGTTGTTGATGTTGAAGCTCGAGTGAGCCAGGATCTCGCTCACATCCCGCTCATGATCCGGATAACGGTAATTGTCACCAAATACCACCGTAAAACTGGAGGGATCTCCATGGATGCAATGGCCGGCCGTCAGCACAACCGTGGGCGTAATCAAAGTGCCGGTGCACAAACCCATCATCCCGCCGGATCTGTAGACCAGGGCCACCACGGCCTGGTGCTCGGCCGAAGTATCCGGTTCTCCATTGATGATCGGGGTCTCCAAGACCGACAAATCCCTGGCCTGGGAGCCCTCCGAACCACAAGCGCCAAGAGCCAAAACGAGCATCAGCAGTCCCAAAATCGCAATTGTTGCACGCATCTCCAAATGCCTCCTGTTAGTGGCACTTACGAATCGTTTTTTGATTCGTTAGTGCCACGTTATGCCCCCGGACACTACCATTCACGCCTGCGCAAGGTCGCCAGCACAAAACCCATCAACAAAAAGGACAAGCCAGAGCTTTGGTTCTCTCCCTGACCCAGGCCGCAGCCACAGCCTTCCGCGCCGCAGTCACCTACCTCAACACAGGCCCCCTGTACGCATGCCAAGCATTCACCGCAGGCCGAACCCTCGGGCATGGCCTGATTCTCGCATCCTGTCGCTTCACAGCGATCTTCGGTGCAGGGGTCCCCGTCGTCGCAAAGTTCAGTCGCCCCGACCAGGCACAGCGCATCCTGGCAAGTCCCCTGGCCACACTGAACACTCCCGCAAGCCGTACCGTCTTCGAGGGGGCTGTACCAGCAACCCTCTTCCGCGTCACACCAATCCTCGGTGCAGGGGTTTTCGTCGGAGCAATCTCGCAAGGGATACATGCAGCCCAAATCCGGATCGCAAAATTCTTCAGTGCAAACATCCTGATCTTCGCAACCCGCAATGCCCGAGCCCTGCACACAGGCACCCTGCTCGCAAACCCATTCGGAAGAACACAAGTCCCCTTCACCACAAGGCGCGCCATCGGGCAGATCGACAAACACGCAGCCCTCGCCGGGTTCACAAGTATCACGCGTACAAGCATCGCGGTCATCGCAATCCCTGGGATCGCCGGGAATGCAGGCCCCGTTCAGACAGGTTTCCTGCCCGTCACACATGTCACCGTTGGAACAAAAAGAACCATCTTCGCGCGTTTCGTACACGCAGCCTCGCCCCTCTACGCAGGCGTCCGAAGTACAGAGGTTGCCGTCGTCACAAATGAGTCGATCACCGTCCCGGCAGGCACCGCTCTGACAGGTTTCCAAACCATTACAAGCTGCACCGTCGGAACAGGCCGTGCCATCGGGAGCCTGCGCGCAAGTCCCGCGGGAACCCGCCAAATCACAGCGGTCACAGGCATCGTCGCAAGCGTCGTCACAGCAAAGGCCGTCGGCGCAATAGCCGGAACCACATTGTGAGCCCGAGCTGCAAGATGCACCGTTGGGTACGCCCACGAAATCTTCGATCCAGCCTTCGTAATGGTCCACCTTGCCCGAGCAACCCACCGTGTCGCAATCGCCATAGCCGTAAGAGGTGACACCGGCCACGTATTCTTGACCTGAACGCCAGATGAACGCAGGGCCTCCGCTGTCGCCCGAACAAGGGCCACCCGGGTACATATCGTAGCAAATGGTGTATGGGGCCAAATCGTAAGAATACCAACCGATGCTCCACGAACAGGAATAGCTCTGGTCGCAGACCCGGTCCAAGCGATCGGTCACGGTCAGCTTGGTGCCGGACGACCCGGTCTCAGTCTGGCCGAAGCCCACAAATTGCAAATTCAGTGAGCCCTCTTCGGCTGCGGTGACTTCCAGGTTGGCCGGCAGCGGAGAAATGGGGTCGATGCCGGGTGGCGTGGTCTCCAGGCGCACCAGGGCCAGATCATTGGCATGCGTGTTGGTGCTGTAACCCCAGTGGATCAAGGTTTCGATGGGTTCATACCAGGTCGATATGCTGCCACGGCTGGCGCCGAAGCCCACATAGAGGTCCTGGTAGCCGCCGTAGAGACAGTGGGCCGCGGTCAAAACCACGTTGGGGGCGATGAGGGTACCGGAGCAGCCGGCGACCTCGGTGGCGCTGTGGACAATTTGCAGGTAAGCCACGGCCATATGGGCCGGGTCGGTATCGGGCACGCCGTTGATGATGGGCAATTCCACCGACGCGAAATGATCGACACCATCCTCGGCACCCATGCAAGCCGAAAATCCAAACAAGACCATCCAAAGGGCCCCAAGAGGGCCGATCCAAGCGATCCTAGCTGGCCTCTTCGCCACCGCTCCACTCCTTCCGCCCCCGGAATCAACACCGTATCCTAGCAGAACTTGAGGAAAAACCGAAGCGTCAGATGGCCTTGACAGGCCAGCGACCCATAGGCTAGCATTTTGGACGGACGTCCAACCTATCTATTTCTTGGAGCAATCATGGGCCGACCAGCGGTGGCAACGCAAAGACGTGAACAGATCTTAGACGGTCTGTTTGCCGCCATCGCCAAAAAGGGCTTCAACCGCTGCTCGATCAGCGACGTGGCCCGTGAAAGCGGACTGGCCCGCGGTGCCTTGCACTATTACTTCGAGAGCAAAGAGCAAATGCTGGTCGAGCTCATGACCGCGCTGGGCAAAAAACACTTGGAGGCCCTGCGCAACTATCGCGGACGATTTTCCGATCCCCTCGATCGCATCATGTCCATCTTTCGCTTTCACTTTTCACCGGAAAACGACCAGGCCAAGGATCGGGCCCGGGTGTGGATCGAGTACTGGGGTTACGGTCTTGCCTGCCCACAGGTGCGCGGCGTCATTCGCGACATCCAGCAGGCCTTTCGGACGGACATCGAAGAGGATCTGCGGGCCGGAATCGCCAGCGGTCGCTTCCGCAGCATGTCCACGGAATCCACGGCGGTACTCATTTTGGGCTTGGTGGAAGGACCCATGCTGCAAAAAACCTACGACCCGAATTGCATCCAGGGAAACCTTATTGTGGATTCGACACGAAGCATGCTGGAAGCCAGCCTGCATTAAACCGGACCGAGGAGAGAAACACCATGAACGTTGAAGAACTAAAAAACTTTGAAGTGGAGTTGGATGGGGAGAAGTTGCTCCTCAAGCAGACCGGACCGATGCCCGAGAAGGCTTTCGCCTATTTGCAAAAACACATTGCTCGTCTTAACAAATTCAAAACCATCGGCTGGTGGCATGGCGCGCGCTCCGTTTCCTTCTTTGATCCGCCCCTGCCCCACCCGGCAGGCAAACGAGGTTTGGTGGACCGCTTAGAGCGGGTCTTCGTCAGGGCCCGCAAGCCGGCGGCCGCCACTTTGGCCATCACCTACGACTGCCAGGCGGACTGCGAACATTGTTCCTGCTCGCAAAACCGGCGCAAACAGAGACCGCTTAACACCGAACAGTGGAAAAAAATCATCACGGAGACCGTGAATTTGGGTACCACCAATGTGATCTTCACCGGCGGTGAGCCCTTGATGCATAAGGATCTTTGCGAGCTCATCTCCCACGTGGACGAACAAAAGGCCACCACCCTGATGTTCACCAACGGAGAATTTCTCACCGAAGGCAGGTGCAAAAAGCTTGCGGATGCGGGACTGTACTCCTTGTTCATCAGCTTGGACTCTGCCGATCCGGCAAGCCACGACCGCCTGCGCCGACGCGAAGGCCTCTACGCCAAGATCATGGAAAATGTGGACCACGCCAAGCGGGCCGGCCTGCTGGTGGGCTTTTCCATTTACCTGACCCACCAAAAACACGCGAACGGTGAACTCGAACAATTCATGGAGATCGGCAAACGGGCCGGCGTGTCCGAAATCATCCAGTTCGACGCCGTGCCCACGGGGCGGCTCTACGGCCAGATGGACATCCTGCTTTCTCCTGAAGACCGAGAACAAATCCGAGAGCAAACCCTGAAACACTACCATGAGGCGAAGCCCGGCTACCCCACCCTGACCAGCCAGTCCCTGGTCAATTCGCCCAAATCCATGGGATGCTTCGGTGCCTTTAACCAATTTTACATGACGGCCTACGGGGACATGTGCCCCTGCGATTTCACGCCCATCACCTTCGGCAACGCCGTGGAACTGGGTGTCGAGGAAGTCTGGCGACGCATGACCACACACCCCTTGTGGAGCAAACGCTTCCCCGATTGCCGCATGCAGTCGGCCGATTTCCGCGCCCAAACCGTCGACTGCATCCCCGGCGACTCGCCCAAGCCCTACTCCATCGAGATGGTCGACGAGGCCTGCGGACGACCCGTGATCAATCACTCTGGAGAGTGAGCCTGTCTGTCAACATCAGCTGAAGGCGAAGGGCATTCGGTGGGTCCGGCGTATTTGCATTGATCCTGCCCTTCTCCACAGCGCCACCGGCCCCCAAAGAGCTCCACGGCAGGCCAGGTCAAGCCCGCCTTGCCATAGAGACGGTCTTCGTACCAGGCCGCCACCTCATCCGCCTGCCAACGCCAGGTCGGAGAATCAATCAAGGGACGGAGTTCATTCGGGTCTTTCTTCAGATCGTAGACCACCCAAGAATCGACATGCGGCAGGTAAACGAACTTGGTCTTTTCCTGGACGAAACCAACGCAGAGCCCCTCGAGCCAGCATGCAAAATAGTTCTTCTTGTCCGCGCTGGCGGGGCGCAAGATGCTCTGTCCTTCGAAGCGGTCGGCCAAGTAAGGAATGCCAGCCAGATCGAGAACCGTGGGCGACAGGTCCGCCAAGGAATGGCTGTTCCCCTCAAAGCTTCCTGGCACCACGACACCAGGAGCACGAAGGACAAAGGGCAGGTGAAGCCCAGATTCGTAATAGACGCTGTCG
>JAUVAM010000249.1 GCA_030591745.1 Deltaproteobacteria bacterium | reverse complement strand
CTATCTGCAATTTTTCCTGCGAGACGGAGCCAAGCTCATCGAAGGCCTGGGTCGCGTCGTCCGAGTCAACCCAGCCACCGACGACGAGCCGGGCGGTATGGGCGTGGAGTTCGTCAACTTTGACGATGAATCCATGAAACTCATCGCGCAAATCGTCAAGGGAAATCGCATGGCCGAGGAATCTTCATGAGCGATCCCAACGTCCTGGTGGATTTCTCCGGCTATCCCAAACGCTTTGAACTCAACGACGGTTCCGAAGTAAGCTTGCGCCCCATGCGGCCGGACGATCGGGATCGCCTCTTTGCCTTTTTTAAGTCCCTGGGCAAACGAGACCGACGCTACTTCAAGCACGACGTAAGCCAGCGAGAGGTCATCACCAACTGGTGCCGACACTTAGACTACGATCGGGTGCTGCCCATCCTGGCCATCATTAAAGAAAACGACAAAGAGTGCGTGATTGCCGACGGAACCCTTCACACCGAGCGCCACGGTTGGTCCACCCACGTAGCCCAAATTCGAGTGGTCATTACCCAAAAGCACCGCAAGCGGGGCCTGGGCCAGATCATGCTGCGTGAACTCTACGATCGAGCCATCGATCGCGGCGTGGAAAAAGTGCAAGCCTATTTGCGCCACGACGACACCAACGCAGCCGCTCTCTTGAAAAAAATGGGCTATAAAAAAGAGGCGACATTCCGTGAGCATGCTTTGGATGTCAATGGGCGGAAGCACGATGTGAACATCTATTACAGCGATCTGGGTGAGCTGTGGAGCAGAATGGATGATCTGAACATCGACTCTGACTTTTTTATGGTTCCATAGTCGCCTAAAACACCCCAATATTAAAATGTAAATTCCAGCGATCCTCGGCTCTTCGTTCATCCGGATCGAGGTTGATGCCCAGATCGAAGGCCATGGGGCCGATGGGCGTTACCAGGCGCAGGCCCAAGCCCGCGGCGGGGCGGAGATCGATGGGATTGAAATTGCTTGGCTCCATCCATAAATTGCCCAGATCGGAGAACACGGCACCATCGAGCACACCCGGGATCATCGGGAAGCGCAACTCGACCTTTAGCGTAAAATAGGCGTTGCCCCCGGGGGAGACACAGTAGCGCTCTCCTGATGTCCCGGTACGCAAAATACAAGGTGGATCCAAATCCGAGGGAATGAGCGATTCTTCATTGTAGGAGCGAACCGAGTTGCGACCGCCCAAGAAAAACAACTTGTGTGAAGGTGTGCGAGAATCGTCGGTCAGGTGAAAAATGAAACCCGAGCGCAGGGACAGGGCCAAGGTCGTGCTACGACCCAGGGGGATGTAGCCCGAGATCAAGGCGTCGAACTTGGAAAACAACACATCCCGGTCTCCTGCCAAATTGGTGGTCAACTCGCTACGCAAAAAAACAAGGGTGCCGCGATGAGGATTGAAGGGATTGTCACGCCGGTCCCAAGACAGCTCAGGCCTCAGGGAGCCCAGCCACAGAGCCCCCTCGTCGTAACGCAGCCATCGCTGCTCGGTAACGGCCCCGCCACATGGGGAGGCCTGCTGCCGACGCGCCACACCACACTGCATACCCGAGCCCTCTTCGCAAAGCATCTCTTCTTCTGCAAATGGACAGGTCAAACTGTTGAACTCCACTTCGGCTTCCACGTCCAAGGCCAGCTCATCGGTCAACTTCATATCGAAGCCGGGCACCAAAGACACCTTGGTCAAATCGTACGAGATGGCGTGGTCCTGCATCGCCCATACATCGATGCGTCCAGCCATCTTGCGATCCAACCACCACAGCCTCGGCCAATGCACACCGGCCACCAACCAACCCTCCAAGCCCTCCAAGAAGCCCATGTGCTCATATCGATCCCGAAGGGAAGACTGCAAAAGGGGGTAGAAAACCTGGTAGTTGACCTTGGCCTTGGAGACGAACTCCAAACCGTAACCAAAAAGATTGCGACGCGTGTACTCCAAAGCCACCCTTAGGCCCTCGCCAGAGGAAAGGCCGGGTCCAAAACCCAAGACATGGGGCAGCCGCTCTCGCACCGTCACCACCACATTCTTCTCCGCCTCGGCCAAGTCCGAATCCACCAGCTTGATATCCACGCCGGCAAAGATGCCCAGATCAAGCAAGGCCTGCTGACTTTCGGAGGCTTTCTGGGGCGAAAATATCGCCTTGGGCCTGAGGGACACCAAATTATCGAAAATGCGCTTGGAGGTGAGCAGGTTGCCGCGCACCAGGACGCGACGCACCCGCACCTGGGGTCCCTCGGACAAATTGAACACCACGCCGGCCAAGCTGCGATCCTCGGAAAAAATGAGATCCAGCTCCACCCGGCAATACACATAGCCCCTGGAGGAATAGTATCGCGTGAGCTCTTTACGCAGCATCTCCACGCCAAACTGGTCCAAAGCCTCACCAGGCTTAACATAGCGTCCGGCACCCTCGGCCACCGCCAAAAGCTCCCCAGCTGAAAGGGCCTGGTTGCCACCGAAAGAGATGGACTCCACCCGTGTCTGCACCCCTTCTTCGACTGGAATGCTGATGTAAAGATTGGCACCGCTGGCATCATAGCTCAACAGGGGGGACTCGATACGTACATCCAAATAGCCCCGACTTCGATAAAGGTCAGAAATGTCATCCAGAGCCTTCTGGTAAGGACCGGGAAGATACATGGTCTCCGGCACAAGGTCGAAGAGAAACCCCTGGGGGCGATTGACCCGCCGAACCTTGCCTCGCAAGGGATGCCCCCCGGAAAACACGTCCACATCTCCTCGATCGATGGGCTGGCCTAACAAAGACAGCGGCACGGCGTCCAACATGGCGTTGTCCAGGTAATCCCGAAGCGTTGCGTCGTCAAACTCCCGATTGCCCTCGAAACGCACACTGCGCACCGTCACACGGGGGCCCTCCTGGATCGAAAAGGTCACCCGGCGGGCACCTGGCTGCCGCACATGAGACAGATTGACTTCGACCAAAACCTTGGCGAAGCCCGATTTGCGATAACGCGATTCAATACGCTCGGCCAGATCCTGCATGCCAAATTGGCTCAGCCGCACTCCATTCTTCAGCTTAAGAACCTTATGCAGCTCCGCACTCTTGAGCACCTGGTTGCCCTCAAATTCCACGAACACCGGGCGTCCCGTATCGATCTTGATCGACAAACGCACAACCCTTGCATCCGACTCAAGGTCCAGTTTCGGGACCTCCACCTTTGCCTCCAGGTAACCTTCGGCCCGAAGAAAGGCGAGCAATCGCTTGCCTCCTGAATCCAGGGTCTCCGCATCAAACACGTCCCCGGGGGCCAGGCCCAAGACCCGCTCCAATTGCCGAAGAGGCAAGTCGCCGGCCCCCAGAAAGTCCACCCGCCCCACCCGTGTGGGCGAGCCTTCCTGGATATAGTAACGAACGCTCAAGGCATGATCGCCAGCTGGCGATGTTTCCGGCACCACCCGCGTCTTTCGGTACCCCCGTTTGCGGTATAAAGCCTGCATGTCGGCCGCGCTGGCCTCCATCTTCCAATGGTCATACTCCTCACCGCGCCTGAGCCGACACATGCGCTTGAGGGTTTCCAAATCCACCGCCTCAGCCCCAAGAATGTCCACGGCGACCACCGAGGTCTTCGGCGTACAGGCAAAACGCAACGCCAGCCCCTCCGTCTCTTGGATCGCGGTCACGCGGACCTGCCCATAGAGGCCCAGCAGGTACAAGAGCTTGATTGAGCGACGGACCGCCTTCACGCTGAAGCGATCTCCCGCGCGGATTTCGACGTAGCTTAATCCCTCGATAGGATCGAGTCCCGGCGCATCCAGCACCACCCGGTTCACCGATTGACCCCTAAGCGGCAGCTCAGCCCGGGCCGGCCCATGGGCGAAGCCCATGGCCGTCAGGATGATCACCAACAAGAGCCCACCGAGACGCACGTCGTAGCCCTCCTCACCATTCCCAGTTGAACTTCAAATCCAGCCCCAGATCACCCAGGTCCGTTTCTTCTGAATTCTCCCAATGCATCCGGGCCGACACACCCCGCGTCAGGCGATAAGACAAGTCCAAACTTTGATCCGTATCGTCAAAGAGCGATCGACTGTAATCCAGGTCCAGGTTCTCGCTGATGACACGTAGCTTCACGCCGGTCTCCAGGCGAGGGGCCGTGCCGGTCTTGGTCGAGAAACGGCTCCGCAAACGAAAATACTTGGGCTTGATGACATCGGCGGGGAAAGGAAAAATCTGACTGAGGCGTTCATCCAATTTGAAAGATCGGACAAAAATCTCCCCACCCAAACCAAACAAGTCCTCGCTCTTCAGCGAATCCACATCCCGACTGGTGACGCCGAGACTCAACAGGGTGATGATGTCCCGCTCATCCAACGACGGGGTGGAGCGCAGGCCCACCCTGAGATCACTGCCATCGCTCACCAGTTGCAGGTTCACGTCATAGCTGGTCTCCCCTTCTTCGCCCCGATCTACAGCCTCTACCCTGGAAGCAATCACCTCGAACTTGGGTTGAATTTCGTAACGCTCCTCAAAGTGCACCCGTGCGGATTGCACATCAAAACGCTTGCTCAAGTACGACACATGGCCCCCTAATGACTCCACCTCGCCAAGCAGACCCAGTCTCTGGTTGGTACCGGTCAGACGGAGTGCCCCCTTCATCTCCGATTCGAACTTCACCAATTCCAGGTCATAGAGAACCATGAACTTGTCCGAAGCCCGAAGGCGTACATCCAAGTCCATCACTTCCAGCTCCCGATCATAACTCTGGACATAGGCTCGACGGCGACGGAACAGGCCGTTGGAGAGAGACACCAGCGAGATACTCTCTTTGAACGCCCCCTCGAAGACCTCCAGCTCTCCACTTAACTTGATCCGCTTTCCTGGCTCACGCAACAGCCCAAGGGTGCCCGATCCCAGGGCCCACATCTGGCGATTCACTTCGTAGCGCACCCGATCCAGTTCCAGCGTCAGAGCCAGCCGCCCTGGAATGAGTCGCTCCAAATCCAGCCCACCTCGCACAGCAACCTGCCCCCCACCAAGCCGGGCAATCAGGCGGACGATGTCAAGTCGTTCGGGCGTAAAGCGCAGCTCGCCCTGCACCGCTTCGAGATCGAGCCCAAACCCCCGGATGCGCACCTGATCGGCCAGAATTTCGGCCCGCCCCTCTATCCGAGGCGAAGACCATGTCCCACCCAAGCCCAACCACAAGTCAACCTGCCCGCTTGCTCGGGGCATCCAACTCAGCAACAAGGGGAACAAGCTGAAGTCCACACGACCCGCCGCATCGATTCGAAGGCGCTGCTGGTCGGCAAAACCGCTTAAGCGGAGTTCAGTCTTTGGGCCCGTCAGCTCAAAGCGACCCACATCCAAACGCCCGCCGGCCATGTTGATTTCCCAGGGACCTCGGTTGACAAACTCCAAACCCGCCAAGCGCATGCTGGCCTGCTCCACCCCGAGGCTCGCCTCAATGCTCTCCGGCGCCAAAAGCCGTCCGCTGGCTTGAATCGAACCTTTCAAAACCGCCTGATTTGCTTCTTCCTCGGACAATTGCGGCATGAAGCGACCCAGGTCCCGGGCATCGAAATGCAAGGACGCGCTAAAGGGAAGACGCTCGGTCAGCTCCATGCGACCGTCCAGTGTTGCGGTCTTGCCCATGAATCGACCTTGTACCTGAACCGATTCGGTGGTCGCCCGAGTCGACACAAAAGAACCGGCCACCCGCCGACCCGCCAGATGGGTATCGTAAACTTTGGCCCAACCCTCCAGGGCAGGCGACAGCAGAGGCCCCTTGACGGTCGTGTGCAGATCGATGCGGAAGTCCAAGGTGTCCTTCAGGCCCCCCAGGGCATGAAAGGAGCTATGCCGAAGCCCTGTGGAATAGGCCAGCAGGTCCAACTCCAGAGAAGACGAGATGGATCCGCGAGCGAAAATCCAACCAGGCCCCATGCGAGCCTCGAAAAGATCCAGTTCCCAGGCCCCGTTGCGATAGCGGCCCAAGGCGCCACCCTCCTCAAAAGCCTGATCGCCCAACCGCAAATCGGCAAAACCCACCCGAAACTCCAAATCAGGATTTTCCAACGAGCCCCTTGCCTGAACCTGTCCACCCAACAAGCCACCAAGAAAAGAAGGGGGCGGACCTGGTCGGACCAAGCTCACCAAGGCCGGGGCGGGCAATCGTTCCAGCTTCAGAGAGGCATCCAGCTTGTGAGGGCTATCCAACCCGAGATGGCCATCGCAGTGGATGATGCCACCAGCGCGAGCCAAGCGCATGGATTCAAAAACCAGGCCCGCGGTGGAAACACGCACCAAACCATTCAGATCGCCCAGGGCTCTGTTTTCGATGAAAACCTGCGCTATCTGAGGTTTGGCCTCAATAGTG
>JAUVAM010000414.1 GCA_030591745.1 Deltaproteobacteria bacterium | reverse complement strand
GAATCGGATCGACCTGCTGCCGCTCGGGGAGCAGGCGCTTCAATAAGTCCAAGTCGCCTTGGTCAAGCACGTCACCGCGGCGCACGATGAAGCGGGAGTCCTGCTGGGCATCCTTGTCCAGAATCGTCAGGAGTTCGTCTACGGCACTGCGGCCGGCCAAAGGGGCCCGCTGGCTGATGGGTGCTACCTGCCCTGGCTCCCAATCGGCCGCTGGATAAACGATCACGTCCAGCAGGGCCACAAAAGTCAGCAGACCTGCCACCAATAGGTTGACAAGGCTTGAAGGTCCGATTCGGGTAAAAAAAGCTATGGTTTGCATAGGCCGCCCAAGGTGAGGCGGAGATGAGCAGGAATTACCACCTAGTCTGGTATGCTACGGTGGCGCCGTTCTCCAAGGGAGCAATGGCCACATTCCACTTGTTCAGATCGTCGTTCATGCGCTGTGATTCGACCACCGCGTCATAAATCGAGAACAAATGCAGACTCAAGGCCACGGCAATCAGGGCTTGGGACTCGATTCTGAATTGGAAGCGCGTACCTTCCGTGAAGGCACCAGCATACGCGAAGGCGCTCATGTATAGCGCGATTTCACCAGCCATCCACAACCCGCCGACAAAATACTGGCCGTTGTATATTTGGCCTGCGCCGGGCAGCACCAAGGAGAGCCCACCGGACAGCCAAGGACTTTTAGCGCTGTATGGCAAGGTGCTGACCTTGGGTTTGCTGGCGTCACCGCCGCCGGCGTCATCGGCCACCAACACGAGATTGGTGTTCAAGCTAACCTGCATGTCGTCAAAGTTCATGTCGGCCATGGCGCTGCCTGCCGCCGCCGGTATCACGACACACAAGAGGGCGATTGTTGACAGCAAGCTCACGAATTTTCTCATGTCGGCTCCTGGCGATGAATTCATCGGTTCAGGTCAGGAAGATACCAGCGCCCCCCAAAGCTGTCAAAGGAAAAGTCGCCAAAATCCTTGAGTTTTGAACCCTTCCGAGTCAGGAAGTGAGTCCTAAGAGAAACAAGGGCCGATGAATGTCATCGATGCTTTCTCGACTGGAGAAGATGAGTTTTTGCTGGGCTTGGTAGCCCTTGAACTGAGCGCGTCCCTTGCCCTTGCCGCCGATTTCGATCACCAGGTCGCTTCCGTCTTCCGCTTGCAAGAGATAGTCGGGGGTTTTTGAGCCTCGCGTGGTTTTCAGGTAGTGAAAGGAGAAGCCGGCACCACGCATCATGTCGGCGAAAAAGTCTTCTCTGAGTCCACCGATGGCGTCATCCCAGTCGAGGTAGAGCAGGCGATAGGGCAGGGTCATCAAGACCTTGGGCTGCCGCATCACGTTGGCGCCCTTGGGATAGATGGCGTGCAGGATGAAGGCTTGCTGTAGCAGTTTTACGTAGGACTCGGCTTTGTATTTTGTGATGCCGATATTTCTGGAGATGGACGAGTAGTTGATGCCGTCGACGCTTGAGCGACCGATAAAGCGGAGCATTTTCGACATGCGATCCACTTCGTCGTGGGTGAGCTTCGCAACCTTTGGCACGTCACGATTAAGAATCTTTGCGAGGATGTTTTTCAGTCCGGGCAGGGGGTCGGGTTCTTCCAGGGCATAGGTCAGGCATTGGCCTTTGAGAAAATCATCAAAAAGCGGCGCGCATTCCAGGTGTTGGCGGGTCCAGCTTTTTTTTAGGATGTCGACCAGGGAAAGCTTGGGTAGTTGCCGATCCTGTTTAAAAAAGACGTATTCCCGCAGGCTGAAGTGCCTGAGTTCTTTCATTCGAACTCGGCGCGCCAGATCGTGGGCGGAGGCTTGCATGGCGAGGGCCACGGAAGAGGTGAAGATGAGCTGAACGTCCAGGAAGTCGTAGATTTTCTTCAGGGCGGCTTCGAAATTGTCGATGAAGTGGACTTCATCCAAAAGAAAGCAATTGAAGCCGTAGTCCTGATGAAGTTGCTTGACCAAATCAAAGAGGTTTTCATCCTGAAGGGTGTCGAGAGAGACGTAGATGGCATCGTCTCTTGCCTGCAACTGTTGACGAAGCAGGATGGTCTTGCCCGATCCACGGGGACCGACAATGCCGACGAAGTGTTTTTTTGGCTTTCCCCCCAGAGAGGACGCCAACCACCGTCTCTTGGGATACCTGTCGCCGTCTTCCCTGGCCAACTGGCTAAGCTCAAGCAGTTCCGTAATACGTGTCATCGTCGCCCCTTTCGACATTCTGTCTAACAGTTTGACAAAATGTATAGCATTTTGTCAAATCATTTTACAGAATGCAGTATATTGGAGAGGGGGAAATTTTAAGCAAAGAAATCTAACAGCCGATGTGGCGGGAGATGACGAGGCGCTGGATTTCGGAGGTGCCTTCGCCGATTTCTAGGAGTTTTGCGTCGCGATAGAAGCGCTCTACGTCGTATTCCTTCATCAGGCCGTAGCCGCCGTGGATCTGGACGGCTTCGTTGCTTACGCGGCGGGCCAGTTCCGAACAGTAGAGCTTGGCCATGGCGGCTTCTTTGGCGTAGGGGCGCTTGTTGTCTTTCAGCCAGCAGGCCTTGTACATCAGGTTGCGGGCCGCTTCGATTTCCATGGCCATGTTGGCCAACTTGAAGGCGTTGGCCTGGAACTTGACCAAGGGCTTGCCGAACTGCACACGCTCCTGGGCGTAGTTCAGGGCCAGTTCATAGGCGCCCTGGGCGCAGCCCAAACCCATGCAGCCGATCGACAAGCGGCCGGCGTCCAAGGTGGACAGCATTTGGTGGAAGCCATCGCCGCGTTTGCCCAAGAGGTTGCCCGCGGGCACGCGCACGTCTTCGAAATAAAGTTCGGCCGTGTTGGATGCGCGCCACATGAGCTTGCCGTGCATTTCCTTGGCCTCGAAACCCTTGGTGCCATGCTCGACCAGGATGCAGGAGTATTCAGGCCGGCCGTCTTCCCGCTTGCCGGTGACGGCTTGCACGGTCACGCCCATGGACAATTCGCAGGCGGCGTTGGTGATGAAAATTTTGGAGCCGTTGATGACCCATTCGTTGCCGTCGAGGACGGCGTTGGTCTTCGAGCCGCCCGCGTCGGAGCCGGCGTTGGCCTCGGTCAGACCAAAGCCCCACATGCCTTCGCCGGCACAGAGCTTGGGCAGGTATTTTTTCTTTTGTTCTTCGTTGCCGAAGTAATAGATGGGGCCGATGCCCAGGCTGTTGCCGGCCGCGATGGTGGCGGCATGGGAGCCGTCCACCCGTGCTAGTTCCTCGACCGCGATGATGTAAGAGACATAGTCCATGCCCTGGCCTTCGTATTCGGGCGAGACCACCATGCCGAAAAGCCCCATCTCGGCCATTTGCCGGGTCAGCTCCACCGAGAACTGTTCCTTATCGTCCAGTTCTTGCGCCCGGGGTTTGATCTCGCCTTCAGCGAATTTGCGGACGCTGTCGCGCAGGATTTGTTGATCTTCAGCCAAGTCGTAGTTTAGGGCCATGGGTGCTACCTCCGGAGCTTGGGTTTGAACAGGCCCACTTTAGTGATGCTTGAGATAGGGATCAACGATTTTTGACAATTGAGTCAAGGCCCGGGCTTAGGGGCAGAGAAGGTCAGGAGATTTTAGTCTCTGCGGCGTCGCAGTCCGACCAGGCTGAGCAGGCCGAAGAGGGCCAAGAGGCTGGAGCCTTGTCCTGCGCTGGCGCAACCGCCTTGGATGACCGTTTCTTTGTCATCCCCGTTGTTGCGGGGTTCCACGTTGGGCTCCAGGGTCAGATTGCACTCGGTGCCCAGGCCCGGCAGGCTTTCGCATTCGACCTCGCCGGGTTTGTAGCCTGTGGCCATGCCGGAGACGATGTAGTCACCCGGCTCTAAGAGCATCTCGAAGTAGCCGCTCTCATCGGCCTGCATGGCGGGCTGGTCGGCAATCCAGACCCGAGCGCCGCCGATGCGGTGGGCTTCCTCATCTCGTAGCTCCACGACCCAGCCGTAGATTTTTCCGTGGTTGTCGTCGATGTCCTGGCAGGCACCATCGGCGTTGCAGAAGTCAGCCGGTTCGCAGTGGCCGCAGCTCGTGCCGCAAAGCGGATCGGGGCCGCAGCTTCGGTTGGAGCAGTCGGCGGTGCAGACGTCGGGCACGCAGCGGCCTTGCGGGTCGCAGACCTCGCCGGCACCGCAGGTGCCGCAGCTCTGTCCGCAGAGCGGGTCGGGGCCGCACTGTCGGTTGTCGCAGGTCGGGTTGCATTCGACGGGCAGGCATAGTCCGTCCGCGGAGCAAGCCGTGATTTCAGGACAGGAGCCGCAGGAGGCGCCGCAGTTGGGATCGGCACCACATTGGCGATTGTCGCATTGGGGTTGGCAGCCGCAGCTGCCCTGGTCGCAGGCCCAGCCAGCATCACAGTCGCCGCAGCTTTGCCCGCAGACGGGATCAGGGCCGCATTCCAAGCCCGCGCAGTCAGGCTGGCAGACGCATTGGTTGGCCTGGCAGGCATGACCGGCGTTACAGGTGCCGCAACTTCCGCCGCATCCGTCGTCGCCGCAAGTTTTGCCCGTGCAGTCCGGCTCGCAGG
>JAUVAM010000333.1 GCA_030591745.1 Deltaproteobacteria bacterium | reverse complement strand
GCCAAGTCGGTCGGGCAATAGAACCGAGCCTGATCTTTGCCGCCATCGGCAAACTGACCCGTGTCTTTGGTCTTGCTGCTGCACAGGCCCGCCACATGACTCACATGACCTTCCCGAGTCACCCGACGCACACAGTTGTTCTTGCAATCAGCCAAAAGGACATCTCCGTTGCGATCCTTGATGATGCCATGAGGGTGTGAGAATCGAACCGCCTCGCCTTGACCATCGGCAAAGTTGGGCAAGTGACTGCCTGCCACCAATTGGATCTCGCCGTCCTTGGACACCCGCCAGAGGTGATGACTGTCGGTGACGAGCAAGCTGCCATCATCGTCCACGATGACCGAATGGGGGCTGTTCAATTTGTACTCGCCCTGCTTGCCACCCGTCTTCCCCGTGAACAAAGCCTGGGAGCACTTCGCCAAACCCTCGTTGACCAGGCCATCACAGTTGTTGTCGAAATCGTCGCAGATCTCAACCTTGCCGGGCGCCATCTTGTCGTTCTTGTCGTCGCAGTCGATGGGCGCGCCTTTTGGGCAGCCATTTCCAGCCTTCACGCCGTCGCCGTCGTTGTCTTTGCAGACTTTGGGCTTGGCGTCTTCCTCCCGCTGCGTGCGAATGGCCTTAACTTCTTTCATGCTCAGGCACTTCTTCTCGAAACAAACCGTCAAACCATCACAGTGAGAGTCCTTTTCACAGGTACCCTCTTTGCGTGACGAACAGGCCAGGCTGGCCAAACCCAGCAAGAAAAGCGACGTGATGGCAAATCCCTTGTAATTCTTATGCATGGGCAAGCCCTCGGTAATCTGACCGGATGGAAAACAGAAAATTACCGAATCCGATCCTGGTCAAAGGTGAAAATCAGATATGACGCCAACATAATCCACCCCCAGCAAATCTGTCAACAGCTGATTTTCGTAAGGTTTTTTACAGACCAAAGACCAGGCCGGTGGACAGTTGAATTCGCCACATGGTCAGTTCTTCGGGGTGATTGCAGGTATAGGCTTCGACATCATTGGTGTTGCCCGAATGACCGTAGGTACCGGCCATGGCCGAAAGATCCGCCTCCAGGGCCAGCCAAGAATTCAGCTTATAACGCATACCGAAAGCCAGCTCAGCATAGACGCCGCCATAGCCCTGCACATCTTCACAAAAAAAGTTATTTTCTCGCATGGACCAGAAGCTCAGACCCACGGAGCTGATCAAATGCAAGGCGATCTTGGGGGTCAGAGGGAACAAACCCCCGAGGCGAGGGCCCGTCTCGAAAAGGACGGCCCGCTCGTTGGCGAGCAGTCGAACCTGACCGCCGATGAGCATCTTGCCGAACCAGCGCCATTCAAAGGCCGAACGCAGGCCAAGCTGGTCGTAGAGTTTGGCTTGAAATTCGTTTTCCGAGGTGAAGGAAACCTGCGTGTAGTGCACCAGGGGTGCCGGGGCGTATACCAGGCTCAGGGTGAGATCGAAGTTGGGCCAACCATCCTTCTGCCTCACGCGGCCCGGTGCCGGAGGCGCTGTGGGTTCAGCCCCGGCCCGAGACTCGGGCCCGAGTTCAGTCAGGGGTTCTGGCTCGGCGCGGGGCTTGGGCTCAACGCGGGGATCGGGCTCAACGCGGGGCTTGGGTTCAACGCGGGCCTTGGTGACTACGGGGGCAGCCAAAGGTCCCAGATCGCCAGACTCAAACAGGCTGGCCACCAGCCGATCGAGGCTTCCGGAAAGGGGCTCTAAATCGCACCCCCCTTGGGCCGAAGCGGTTCGAAGCGTGGCCGAACCCGCCCGAGGGTACAAGGAACCGGTCAGCACGCATTTCTTGCCGATGGCCAATATCTTCACCACAAGCCCATAATCCGCACCCAAAGCCAATTCGGTACGCATTTGACAATTGCGCTCGACGCAGGTCGGATCACCCTCCTCCGCGTGTTTGGCATAATGCGTCTTCACCAGGCTCGCATTCAACACGCCGAAGCCCTGGATCTCGCCCAACTTGGCGCCCAGATATGCCGACAGCCCCTCCAGCTGATCCGGACTCAGCTCCAAGCCACTCCTCAATTGCATGCTGTGCAGAGCAATCTTGACCTTCCCTGATTCAGCGCCCCAGGCCTGCCCAGCCAAAAGCAGGCCGGACAAAACCACCAAGATCATGCCCAAAGGATGTCGATCCAATTTCATGCGTTCCTCCAGCCTGTCATGATAGACTACAACCTCAATTGCAGCTGCAACATCACCCTTGTGTCGACTTTACGCGGTGCACTTTCCACGGCATCCGGCTGGTCCCAATTGGTGTACTCAGGCTGAATCCAGACCAACTCACCCATGCCCCCCTCCGCGGAAAGGACCACTCGCGTGTATTTGCCGATGTCGAAGTTCAAGGCACCGACCAAACGAACGGCGTGCTTCCCCTCCACCTCGTCGTCCGGGTCCAAAACCTCGCCCATGAAGGCAGGGGTCAAGACAAAGTGATCGAGAATGGGGATACGATAGGCCAGAATGGCGTGGCCGCCCATCATGGCATGCCCGGCCGCTGCGTTGGGGTTGGTCCCCCAAAGGCCCTCCACCTGCAAAGTCAAACCGGCCAGCACAAAAGCCACATCTGCGCTGATTGCATTAAAACTACGGACCTGCTCGACGCCCGGGGCATATGCGACGCGGGCCACCTTGTGGTTGTAACTAACGCCCACGGTCAGCATCTTGAGCAAATCCACCTGCAGTCTGCCCACATAGTCCCGATGCGAAGTGTTGTCCTCGTTGGGATCACCCGGATCGCGGAAGAAGGCCTCCGACAATTCCCAGCCGTCGAAAAGCCCAAGGGCATACGAAAAACGAACTTTCTTACGCTTGCCCAATCGTCCAAACACCTGCAGTCCTGCGTCGCGTCCGCCAAATCCGCCAAAGTCGCTGCCCCCGATTACGTGGTCGTCAATCAGACCCCGTCGTGGCACCAGGAGATCCCAGCGGGAGCTCATGCGCAGCGCGGAAAAGGGCTTCTTGAAGTGCCCCAACTGGACGCGGAATGCTCGATGCAGGTCGTAGCGGGCGTAGGCATCCTTGAGCTCAACGCCCGAGGTCAGCTCCAGTTCCAACATAAGCCTTAGGTCGTCGGTGGGCTTGAATCGCAGGTCAAAACGAGCCCGATCCAACTCAAATTCATCGCTGAAGCCATCGAATTTTTCCCGCTCGCGAAGCTCGTAGCGAAAAATTGCGCGCCCACGAAGGCGGATTGTATCCCAGATGCCTGCATCCGTATCTTTGTCCTTGGCCGAAGAGATGCCCGGCAAAAAAACCAGCAAGCAGAAAAAGCAGATAAACGTTCTACAAAGATGCATGATTTACCATCCCGAATCTGTAATGGTCGCTTGCACGACGCCGCTGATGGGCTCTCCAGGCGTCATGGACGCCTGGGAAAACAGGATAGAGCCGTCCATCAGCAGGAAGACTTTGAAGTTGGCCGGGTTGAGTGGATCCTGTCGAAAAATATAGCCCGCCGCCTCGCCCATATTGATGGGCACGCTCTTGTTTGCCTCCACCAGGCCCGGATCGTTGATGACCAGGATCGCCGCAATGAGCAGGTCCCCGCTCTCGCCAGGCGTGGTGGCCAGGATCTGAATCGTGGGCTTTGGGTCCGGCACCTCGGGGTTGGGGTCCAAGCCTGCCACGGACGCCACAAAATTAATGGGCACGGGCAAGTCATCCATGACGACGTTGAAAACCCCGGTCCCTTCCCCAAAAGGATCAACCGAATCAATGCTGCCCCAGGTGGTGCTGAAGCTGCCCGAGAAACTACCCCGTTCCCTGAGACAAGGCGGGCCCGAAAGGGGCGTGGTCCAGGGCACCGGCTCGCCTTCCAACTCGGCTCGAATCTCGACCGGGTTGTTGACCACGAAGTCACGCACATGCTGGATCAGCCAGGCCAACTCACCTGTACGATAGGAGTCGGCGATGGGCGTGATGAGTTCTTCCATGCGATCGATCTCGGCCAGAATGATCTCTTCGTCCCAAACCGTGTCGATCAATTCCTCCAAGAGATCCAAATAGCGAGCCTGGGTCTCGGGGTTCTTGTAAAGTCTGTGGGGAATGATGGCGTCGGCGAAGACCGATTTCGTGGCCCCCGGCTGGGAAAAGAGAATGCCGTCGATGCCCCAGGGGATGAAGTGGAATTTCTCGCTATCCGGATCTCCGTAGATGTAAAAATTGTTGTGATTAAAAGATGCGTATCCATCCCAATGACCAATGAGCACTTCCATGACCCAAAACCGATAGTAGGAATCCAGATCGATGAGGGAAGACAGGCTTTCTTCGAAGACATCGTCGGGCGCCGCGCAGGCGTTAACCATGGCGTCCAGGTCACTGCGATCCGGGTTTTCCTCGTTGGTTTTCTTCTGGAAGGTATTGACCCAGTTGGGCTGAAAATCCGATAGCGCCCCTTCGTAAATATTGCCCCGGGTGTCGTCAAAATAGCGGCTCATCATCTCGGTCTTGATGCTCTCCACGTGAACGTAGAGCCCCTTGTCCACCCCATTGACCGTCACATGAGCGAAACTACAACGAGGCGAGATGACCCCGGCCCGATCAAAAAGCCAGTACCCCAGGCACTGCTTTATCTTCGCCGGATCCGACTTGGCGTTGTTCAGGGTGAATCGCCTAAGCCCCATGAAGCGCTGCCCGCGCACATACTGATTGAAGCTCACCTTAAAAGAAGGCCTGTCGGAATCACAGGAACCGAAAAAACACTTCTTGCGCACGCCCACCGACTCCACCCGCATGCCGTCGATGACGATATCGCCCTCGAAATAAGTAAAGGGGTTGGGCGGGGGTTCCACGGCGCAGAGCACATCTTGGAAATTGCGCGCCTGGTAGCGCAGCACTTCCCAGTCCTCTTCGGCCACCTCGATGTCCACCTCGATGATCCAATCCGGATCGAACATCATGCCTTCGCCGTCAAACCAGGCAGGCTGAGGCCCACAGGCGCTAGCCAAAAACAGGAGAGCCAAGGCGGGTATTGCCGACAAAGCGCGCATGGTCATTCCGGAGGAAGGCAAGTATGCACGCTGGGTTCGCAAAAATAATCCTCACGGCAGTCCGGATCACTTTGGCAGCTGGAGGTACAAGAGGTTTGGATGCCCAGATTCAGGCAGTAGGCACCGTCTTCGCATTGGGGATCCGCCAGATGACAAGGCCCGGTGCAGTAACCGTCCGGCCAAAAGGTCAAACAGATCCCTTTGCAGTCTTCGTTGGTGACACAAGCCGCGCCGTGCTCCGCCCCGGCCACCGGATCACCGCAAAGCCCTGAATACAGGTTGCAGTC
>JAUVAM010000457.1 GCA_030591745.1 Deltaproteobacteria bacterium | reverse complement strand
TGCCTGCCAATCCCTTCTGCTTCGCTGATTTGCTCACCGATTCGGGGTCCATGTACTGCACCATCCCGAACTGCACGGCCGACTCTTGCCCCGAGAATTACGAGTGCAACGATTTTTACACCCAGGCTGATCCGCCCCAGCCTCCTTTCTGCCAGAGATGCCTGGGCGGCGTACACGCCATCGGCGACGAGTGTCTCTGCGAGTCCGACTGCGACGCCTCGGCGCCGGACTGCTTCAAAAACCTGCCTGACGATACCGCCGTGGCCGTCTGCACCGTCGTCGATTGCACGGTGGGCGAGGGCGACGAGTGCCCTGGCACATTTGAGTGCACCGCCTCCATCGACATGAGCGATGAGAACCTGATGGTGACTTTCTGCCAGGCCTGCGATCCGGGTGATCACAGCTTGGCCGAGGGTGTTGTCCGTGGCTGCCATAAGGACTGCGCCGTCGATGCCCAATGTCAGCGAGACGGCTGGCAGGGGGACAAAACGTGCATCACTTGCCTGGGCGGCGATGCACGGGGCTTCGGCGAAACATGCATTTGCAATTCGGACTGCGGTGTGGACTTTCCCACTTGTCTGGTCAGCTCCAGGTACTGCTCAATTTTAGGCTGTACAGAGGACCCAAGCATCTGCCCCGAGGGCAGCCACTGCAAGGACTTTTTCGGTATCGTGTCTTTTTGTGAGATAGACGAGTAAGAAAAATCCTATTACGGTGTGCTGAACTCCAAGAAGGTAGACCCATCCAAAAAGATCGTGTGACTTGCCGCCTGGCCCGTGCCTTTGAGTTGCACGGTGGATACGGGTGAGCCGTAGCTGAAGGTTTCGTTGGTGTCATCGGTTGTGTCTTCGGCCATGAAGACCGCGCCGTCGGCCGGGTTGCGAGCGAAGAGGGGCCAGTTGGCGCCTGAGAGAATGACGCCCAGGCGGTGTCCGGCGGGCAGGGTGTAGGCGAGATCGCCGAGCATCTTTACGCTCAGACTTTCGCGTTGGCCGGGCGTGACTTCGACGTAGTTGCGATCGTCTTCTCTGGCAGACAGGCGAGCGATGCCCTGGCCGATGAGCAGGGGCAAGCCGGCTTCGTCCACGTCGACGACGCGCAGGGCCAAGTCCATGTCGGCCCCGTCGGTGGCCACGTCGGCCTGTAGTCGGATGGAGCCCAGCAAGGACAGGGGCTGCTCCAAGATGGGCCCCAAAAAGGTCAACTGATCGGCGCGGGCCATGACTTCGGCCTGGCTGGTGGGTCCATGGATGAGCAGTTTTTCCGGATCAGGGGTTAAGGAGCAAAGCAGGGGATTGTCCGAGTTCACGCAGTTGTACGGCGCGAGCGTGGGACCACCCAGGGTCGGTGAGGGATCGGCCGGGTCGTAGGATATCGCCAGGCTGCCTGCGACGGGGGCCGTCTCGGCCAGAGCGCCCTGGTCGTTCAGGTAAAGGCTTGAGTGTTGCGCTTCGGATGGGGGCCAGGCCTGGGCCGTGTGCCAGCCCTCGTTTTCGTGCTGATAGCGGACCGGGGCCCAACTGGGCACTTCATTGGCTTGTCCCCGCATGTGGTGATCGAAAAAGGCCAAAGAGTTGGTGTCGATGAGACGCTCTGAGTCCATGTAAAGCCATTCTTCTTCGCTCAGGGGGCGCGCGGCGCCTTCGTTGACGGCTCCGCCGGCGGCGAAATGTATCCAGGGACCGATGAGCAGGCGGTGTTGTGAGCGCATCGTCGGATCGGAATCGACCACCAGTTCAGCAAAAGCGGCCAGGGTCTGTGCGGGCATGAGATCCCACCAGCCGGAGATAACCAGGGCCGGAATCTTTATGTTGGCCACCACGATGCCTGAGTCGAAAATATCCCAGAGCCAGTTCTTGCGCGGGTTGTTTTCAATGATCGTGCGCAGGCCGTAACCAAGTACGTCCAGGGTGGACAGATACTCATGCCGGAGCACGCCGCCCGGATAGTACTGCTGGTAGGACAGACGCATGGGGCACATGATCGGCACCATCGCCCGCAGGTGAGGTGGCGGTTCCTCGGCGAAGTCCGGGTGTTGGGCGTTGTTCACCGGGCCGGCGGCGGTACGATACTGGGCACCGCAGAGGGCGGAGACGCCCCAGAGGCCAACCTGCCCGTCGGACCAGGATTGCGCCGCGATCCATTCCACCGTGTCGTAGCTGTCCTGGGCCATCCAGGGCCCGTCGCCCGGGTGGGGCAGATCTCGCGATCCATAACTACCTCGCCAGTCCACCACCACGAAGTTGTAGTGGGGGCTGGCAAAGAGGGGCCGCTCCGGTCGCTCTTCCCCAAAGAAGATGCCCCAGGCGCTTTCTTTGTTGTAGGGCGTTTGAAGCAGGATGGTGGGCAGGGGACAGTCGGCCTGGGCCGGGCGGTCCACAAAGGCCGAGAGGAAGTAGCCGTCGATGGTGGGGATGTCCAGGTCCTCCCGCACTCGGGCCGTGCCGCAAGCCGCTGCCTCGTCTCCCCCGGCGTCGATTCCTGCGTCTTCGGTCCCCGCGTCCTCGGTGCCGGCGTCTTCGAGCCCTGCGTCTTCGAGCCCGGCGTCTTCGAGGCCGGCGTCTTCTAGCCCGGCGTCTTCTAGGCCCGCATCAACATCGTTGGTGTCATTGGAGCAGGCGAGCATGAGGCAGGCCATGGCGAGCAGATAGATCCATCGCAGCTTGAGCATTTTTTCCCCTCTTTTTATAGACCGCGCATCCACTCGGGCCGGATAAGCCCGGAGCGGGGATCGTCCAAGGCCCGGTCGATGGTCTTGAGCAATTGGTCTTTGTCTTTTTGTAGCGTCCCTTTAAGGGCCACATAGTTGGAGGCGTGATTGGAGCGAAAGATGACCTCGTCCGCCTGCATGGTCTCAAGAAGGAGACGGCATTCGGCCAGGGCCTCCCCCTGGTCGAGCATGCGAAAGTCCGGATCGCCGTAGGCTTCTTCGTAGGATGGATTCTTGGCTTCCAGCATCAGGGTCAGGGCCGAGGCATACTTGGGTGCGATGCGGTCCAATGCCTTGGCGGTGGCCAGAGCGTGGGCCTGGGAACCCTTCGGGCCGGCCAGGCCCAAGATGACCGTGATGCTGAGATCGAAACCCGCATCTTGAGCCTTCAGGCAGGCGGTCACCATTTGTTCACTGGTATAACCCTTGTTGACCCGGCGAAGTACTTCGTCATCGCCGGACTCCAGGCCGAAATACAGCATGCTGAGGCCCGCGTCCCGAACGGATTTGAGCTGTTCGTGGCTGCGCCCGCGGAAGTTGCCCGGGCCCGCATAAGCCGTGATCCGCTCAAGCGCTGGGAATTTTTCGTGGAGTCGTCCAAGCAATCGCACCATGCGCTCCGGCCGGAGGGCGAAAGCATCACCGTCCGCCAGAAAGACGCGCCGGGTCCGCGGCTCCGCGCGAGCCATGAGATCGATCTCGGCAAAGAGCTCAGCCTCCTTCTTTACCCGATAGCGCTTGTTCGTGTAGTTGATGCAAAAGGCGCATTTGTTGTGCGTACAGCCCAAGGTGGCCTGAAAAATAAGCGAACGCGCCTCCGAGGGTGGCCGGTACAGTGGCCAGTCGTAGTTCAGCATGTCAAAGGTCCTGGTCCTATTCCAGTTTGTAGGTCAGCTTCAGAAGCGTACCCCGGCGGGAGATTTCGATGACGACCGTTTTCTCGTCTTGTAGCTTCTCGTAAGCCTTCAGCGCCTGTTCCGGTGAGGACATCTTGTGCTCGTTGACCCGTTGAATGATATCGCCGTTTTTGATGCCCAGTTTGGTATAGAGGGAACCGGGTCGGATACTAAACAGCTTGAAGCCGTTGGGTTTGCCGTTTTTGAAGGAGGGCACGATCCGTGCCTGTCTTGCCAGGCGGTGGAACCCGTTCCGGATGTTCTTCTGTGCTTGCTGAGAGATTTCCCAGGTGTTCTCGTCGATTTGAGAGATGCCCACGAATTGATGGCGATCCAGGGATGCCTCCCGGGCGGGTCCTGGAACCTCCATGTTAATGATTTTGAAGAATTTGCCGGCCGCTTTGAGCTGCAGGCCTTCGGTCTCCAGGGTGTCGAGGAAGGCCAGATAGGCCTCGTCGACGGTGACTCGGCTGCCGGAAATGATCGTGAGTTTTTTGTGTCGGACGGCGTCTTCCACGATGAAGTTTTTGCCGGTCAGCTTGCTGATCGACTTGACCACGTCGGTAAGTTTGGCTGCCTCGTAGTTCAACAGCACTCTTTTGCTGCTTTTCTTTCCCTGAGCCACGAGTCCGGGTTTTGAAAAGGA
>JAUVAM010000517.1 GCA_030591745.1 Deltaproteobacteria bacterium | reverse complement strand
TCGCCGTCGATGCCGTCGCAGTTGGCGTCGATGTAGTTGGGATCCGGATCGTCTGTTGCTGATAAATAGGTGCAGTTGTATTCGCAGCCGTTCCAGTCATTCCCGTCTATGTCCCAATAATTCGTGTGGCAGGAACCCATGGCGCAGCCTGTCGCCGTGCAGGTTGGGTCGGCGTCATCGTAAGCACAGTCGTTGTGGCAGGCCTGGCAGTGGTCCGTGTTGGTGTTGATGTCGATTTCGCAGCCGTCGGAATCCGTGTTGTTGCAGTCGTCCCAGGTGCCCTCGCAGGTTACGATGAGGCAGTTTCCCTCGTCGCAGATCTCGCTTGCGTGGTCCAAGTCGCAGGGTTGGTCGCAGCCACCGCAATGGTCCATGTCGCTGGTGATATCGGTCTCGCAGCCGGGCTGACCGAGGTCGCAATCGCCCCAACCGTCAGGGCAGCTTGAGCTGGTGCCGGCCAGATTGACCGAGATGAGGGGGTTGCCGATGTCGGAGGACAGGACTTCGACCGAGCCCAGATCGTCACCCAAGCCGGAAGGCTGGTAGACCACGTCGAAAGTGCGGGAAGTGCCGATGCCTATCATGGGGGTGCCCATGTCGGGCAGGTTTTCCAAACGAAAGTCGGCCGAGCTGCCCGAGCCCTTCTGGATGGCCGTGATCCACAGGGGATCGTTGCTGGCGCTTGCGATGGTGAAGGTGATGCGGTCTTCGGCACCGATGTCCAGGTTGCCGAAATCCTGGGCCGTGTTGGGCATGAGCATGATGACCGGATCGATGGCCGAGGCGGAAAGCTCTATGGCCGCCCTGCCGACGACGCCGTCGAAGCTGATGTCCGGGTCGTTGGTCTCAAAGACGATTCGTTCGGACAAATTGCCCGCCGAGCTGGGGGTGAAGGTGACCCGAAGTTCCTGATCCTGGCCCGCCAGGATACTTGAGATGTCGGGCTCCCAGGAAAATTCAGCATGACCGTTGGCCAGACGCATGTCGGAGACGATCAGGTTTTCGCCCCCGGCGTTGCCCAGGCGGATGGGCAGGGTCAGGGATTCAGGCTGAACGGCCGCGTCATATTGTACGCCTTCGAAGCTGAGCTGGGCCGGGTCCGGATCCAGGGTCAAGGCGGCTGGAATGTAGCCGGTGGCGCTCATGGCCACCATGAACTGGGCCCCGGGGCCGCTGTGATCGATTTGCAGTTCCGCGGTCTCGGCCCCTTCGTCCACGGGCAAAAAGCCGATGTTGAGTTCCACGCTTTCGTCCGGCGCCAAGGGGTGGGGCGTGTTGGGCAGATCGAGGAGATCCACATCCGTTGAGTCCAAGCTCCATTCGGCGCCGGCGTTCACCAGGGCCAAAGCGGTCAATTCCAGGGCCGCGCCGCCCGAGTTGGTCACGGTCAGCACTTGCTGGGCGGCAAAACCCACCCGCACTTGATCCAGGTTCAGCGGACTGGGGTCTGCGCTCACATCGCCCACGACGCCATGGCCCGTCAGTGCCACGGGGATGTTGGGGCGGGTGGCGTCGTTCGAGATGATCACCACATCTTCCGCGTCGGCCTCTTCGGCCTGGGGATGGTAGGTGACCGACACGTCCAAAAAGTCTCCGTTGTTCAGCAGGGCCGGAAAATTCACCGGTTGCTGATCCGCGTCGACCATTTGCAGGGTCCAATCCGGGTTGGCCACCAGGCCGAATCGGATGTCTTCCACGGTCAGCACGGCGTTGCCGCCTCCCGAGTTGCTGACCACAAAGCCCAAGGCTGAGCTGCTTTGGCCCACGGGCACGTCGCCGAAGTGCAATTGGTCCGGGGCCACGGCCACGGCCGCCTCGCCCTTAAATTCCGAGAGCAAATGGATCTGCAGCAGGGCCTCGTCGGGATCGTTGGAGATGATGTCCAAAATGCTGTGGTCCGTGATGCCGTCCGTGGCCGTGTAGAGCACGTCGATGGTGGTCTCGGCCCCGGGGGCCAAGACGATGGGCAGGCTTTCCATGAGTGCCTGAGGCACGGAGAAATCTTCAAAATCCGTGCCGCCTTCGAAGTTCAAGTCCAGGATTTGCAGGTCCTGGGTGCCGGCGTTTCTGATGACCACCTGGGCTTCTACGGTCAGGCCCACCATCACGTTGCCGAAGTTGAGCTGGTACAGACCTTCCGAGGGCAGGGGGAGGACCACCTCAATGTCGGGCCCGTCGACGACCTCGTCGCCACCGGCGTCACCCCCATCCGTGCCGTCGGCCTCGCCGTCCAAGCCGCCATCGGTGCTTTCGATTGGGGCGCAGCCCCCATTGCGGCATTCGAAGCCGGTGGGGCAGGGGGTGTTGTCGTCGCAAGCTTGATCGGCATGGACGCAGACGCCGTCGTCACAGTAGTCGCCCGTCGGACAGTGGGAATCCTCATCGCAGAGATTCAGGGTGTCCGAGCCGCCCACGGCATCGTCACAAGCCAAAGCAAACAGCGTCAAGCCGAAGACACAACACAGGCTCACGAGCCACCAGATCGATCGGGTTTGGATCCGCATGGTTCACCTCATTCTTCCAGTTGTGTTCATGTTCCTTTCTCTCTATTGTAAAGGTATGCCCGAAATCCGTCAAACCCTTGTAATTTAGGGCAAAGCCTCTTGACTTGTTTTGGAAATTTGGACAAACTGGTGAACGGAAAAGCTTCTTATCCGCTTTCGAGGTCTTCGTGATGCCGCGACCATGCAACTTTGGATTTTTCTTGGCTTTAAGCAGTGTTTTGTTCTTGGCCTGCGAGCGAGAACCCATCGAACAGTTCTGCCCCAATGTCGGCGTCGGCGAGCTGGCCATCAGCGAGATCCGTGGTGTCACGGATGCAGCCGGGCAATGGTTCGAGTTGCATAATCCCAATGACACCACTGTGAACCTGACGGGATTAAGTCTACGGCTGGCCAAACTGGACGGGGCCGGCGAGTGGGAGATCGTGCTGCGGGAACAGGGCTTGTCCTTGGAACCATTCGGCTATTTTGTCCTGGGACGATTCAACAGCGACGACCTGCCGGCTCACGTGGATTACGGTTACGCAGCGGATTTTGTTGGTGACATCTACAGCGCTGGTTTTTTGCAACTTTATGCCTGTGAAACCCTGATCGATCAGGTCATTTGGGGTCAGGACGACAACACGGCTTCGGCCGCGGTTCTGCCCTCGGACGGCACTCTGTCCTTTGATGGGGCCGTGGTGCTGACGGCAGAGTCCAACGACATCGGCGCGAACTGGTGTTACGACGAGATGGACGACGGATTTTATAAGTCCGGCACACCCAAGGAGATGAACCGAGCATGCGAACCTTGATGCGTTACAAAGGATGGTGCCTGGGCGGCTTGGCCCTGGCTATCGCGATCCCCCTGGCCGTCGGCTGTTTCGGCGGCTCCAAGAAAGCCCGCCGATACAAGAAATCGGAGATGCAACAGCGTCTCAAGGAATTCGAGACGCCTGGGCTGGTCATCGGCGAGTTTCCTTTGGCCAAAAACGCCATCGTGGACGGGGACACGGTCAAGGTGGCCGGGTTGAAGACCACCTTGCGTCTGAACCACATTGACTCAGAGGAGACTTTCAAGTCCGACTCAGACTTGCGCCTCTTCGAGGCGGGTTTTGAAGAGTACTTGAAGGCCAAGCGGGGCGACAGAAAGAAGCCGGTCAAAGCGGCCACCCCCCTGGGCGAGTTGGCCAAGGACTGGGCCAAGGAGTTCTTCAAGGACGCTGAAATTGTGCGGCTGGAGCGGGATCATCCCAAGGAGATCCGGGGTCGTTTCAATCGTTATTTGACTTACGTCTTCGTCCGCAAAAAGGGTCGTTGGATCAACTACAACGTAGAGC
>JAUVAM010000452.1 GCA_030591745.1 Deltaproteobacteria bacterium | reverse complement strand
CTGCTGAACCCTATCTGCATTTGGCTTTGGCTGTTTTTCGCACGGTGGAGCATCGTTTGGCCATGGTGCGATCGACCAACACCGGGGTGAGCGCTTTCATTGATCCCGTGGGGCGAATCACCCAGCAGACCAAGCTGACTGACGCCGAGGCCATCATCGAGACCGTGCCCATGATGCCCGGAGGCACGATTTACGCTTGGATTGGAGACTGGCCGGCCTGGCTCAGCATCCTGGGTATGCTGTGGCTATGGATCCGTCCCCTTCTTCTTCGTAGGCGCTCATGCTAGTATAGATCGATTGATCAACTTGACTTGGAGAAGGAGAGGCGACATGCGCAAGATACTCGGCGTCGCGGTGTTGATGACTTTGAGCCTGACCCTGCTGACGGCCTGTTCCAATCATTCCCCGGCTCTGGTGCCGATCGGCAACAAGACCATCGAGACCGGCGCGACCTTGGAATTCGAAGTTCGTGCCATCGATGACGATGGGGATGAGTTGCAGTTCGGTATCGAGGGCAAGCCGACAAGCGCTGATTTCACTCAGGTTGATGGCCATTCTGCCAGTTTCTCATGGACGCCTTTGGCCTCGGATGCAGGTCCTGATGGCCGCGGCCAGGAGTTCACCGTCACCTTCAAGGCCACCGACGGAATCGACACCGCATCCGAGACCATCATCGTCACCGGGACCCTGGGTGGAGCGGGCACGGGCTCGCCGGTCTTCGTCACGCCTTCGGATCACACCTTGGATCTTGACCGTTCGAGCACCATCAAGTTCAACATCGAGGTGCGTGATCCAGACAGTTCGTCGGTGAATTTGGTCATGGTGCAGGGCTTCGATGGGGCTGACTTTCAAACCTCCTCGGGAAGCAAGCTTGCGTCCTTCAGGTGGACGCCTTCCGAGGCGCAGATCGCGGATCGACCCGTCTGGGGTTTCCGGGTTAGCGCGGACGATCACGCGAACCCCACAGTGTACCAGGATGTGACCATCCTGCTCAAAGGCGGACAGCAAAAATGCGAGGGCACCCCACCTTCGGTCACTCACAACGAACTGCCTGACCAACGGGGTCCTGGAGACTACTCTGTGACGGTCACCGCCTCCGACGCAGAGAGCAGCATCGGTGGCGTGGCACTGTATTACCTGTTCAAAAACGTGGAGGGTGCCAGCGATTCTTTCGCCAAGATGGCCATGACCAGCGCTGGGGGCGATAGCTATCAGGCTTCCATCCCCAACCCGGGATTGAGCGGCGAGGAAACCGCCATCGTCAACTACTATATTTGCGCAGTGGACGGGGACGACGCCGAGGGTACGGCCTGTGATTTGCGCTCTTGCGCGCCGGAAGAAGGCCGTTTTTCCTTCACCGCTTACGCTTCCGGATCCGCCACCTGCTCGGACGACGTCATGGAAGAAAACGACTCTTTCGGTGGGGCTGCCGTGATCGAAGACGGCAATTTTAATGACTTGAAAATTTGCCCATCGAATGAGGATTGGTATCTGCTGCAGATGCCGGCCAACTCCTACCTGGCAGCCGGCATTGGTTTTACCCAGGCCAACGGCCCCTTGCAGATGGATCTCTTAGACGCCGACGGAAGCACCGTGTTGGTCACGCCCGAGTACCTGGAGAATCAGGTGGCGGTCTATTCGGATGTTTTTTCTATGACGCAGGACGTCTACCTGCGTGTCAGGGGTGCTTCGACCGAGGTCGAAAACAGCTATGAGTTGGTGACCATCGTCGAAGACTATGTGCCTTGTACGGCTGACAGTTTCGAGCCCAATGATCAACCCAATCAGGCTGGGGACTTGACCCAGTCTGCATACAGCAATTTGACCTGCTGCGGTGAGCCCGACTGGTATCGTATCGACCTGCTGGAGGGCGACAGCTTGAGCGTGTCCATCGATTTTGTTAACGACAATGGTGACTTGGACCTCTGGGTTTTCGATGTTGATGCTTTGGACGACGAGTACTTGGGTTGCGAAAACGCGCTGGGCTGCTCCACCACCGAAACAGACGATGAGGTTGTTGATGGCGTCATCATTCCCGCCACCGGCACTTATTACGTGGCGGTGGCGCCTTATCAGGGTGCCCAAAATACTTACAGCCTGCTGGTGGACGTACAGAGTGGAGGCTGCAACGACGACAATCTGGAACCCAACGACACGCCGGATGATGCCAGTGACTTCTGGGTGGAGGATCCGCCTTTTACCGGACGACAGATTTGCTCGGGTAACGTGGACTGGTACATCACCATTCTCGACGCCGGCGAAACTCTTTTTCTTGATTTGACATTCAGCCACGATGCGGGAGATTTGGATGTCGCTCTTTACGATTCGGCGGTCACGCCGGAAACTCTGCAAGAGCATGAACTGACCCAAGCCATTTCGTCGGATGACAACGAGCATCTGGAATACCCAGCGCCCATGTACGATTTTTATTTTATTCGGGTCGAGGGGTACTCTGGAGCAGAAAACAGCTACACCATCAGTTTGGGTGTGCAATAGAAGAGGTCTTGCATGCGCGTTGCTTCCCTTGCCACTTTGAGCCTTTTGTCGCTGGTTTTTTGGGCCTGCACCAGCCAGCAATCCACGTTGCCCGACGGCGCTTTGCCGGATTTGGCCATCAGCGATGTTGAGCCGGATGTCATCCTGCCGGGTACCTGGGTGCGCATCCACGGTTTGGGTTTTGTGCCGGAGAACGAAGGCAGCCTGACGGTGTCTTTGGAGCAGGGCGGGCAGAACCCCTGGTTGGTTTCGCCCGAGCGAATTGACGACACCTTGTTGCGTTTCCGAATTGACGCCAATTTGTTTTCTTCCCTTGGGGGTACGGGGACTTTGAGTTGCACCTTGCGTTTACGGGTAGACTACAGCGGCGGTGGTAGCAAGTCGGCAGAGTGGCCCGTGACCTGGACTTTGCTCGAAACCCTCGAGCCATCCCTTAGAAGCTTTTCTCCGGCCAACCAAGCCATCGTTTACCTGGGCACGGAGGTGGATGTCACAGGAGATGGCTTCTTGCTGGAAGGGGAGGGCCAGACAGAGCTGCGGCTTTCGGGCACCTTCGTGCCGACGGCCGGTGGGTCACTGACCTTTGACGGCAGCCAGAAGATTTTGCTCTTGGCGGAGCGTCGGGACACCTTGTCCGGGCCCTTGCCTGCCGAAGCCTTCGGCATTCAGCCTGGCGTATTCTCTGGCAGCGTTCAACCGGTCAACGTCTTCGCCGACGATTCGGAATTGGCTGGAGCGCTCATGAACAACGTACAGGTCGAATTGGGGCCTACGGTTTTGACAGGGCTGGAGCCCGACGAGGTCTCTCGCGGGCAGTGGATCGACATGTATGGTCGCGGTTTCATCGGTGGCTCGGCCCGTACGGTCATCAACATCGTGGGTACTTTCACCCCCGAAGAGGGCGAAGTCAGCAATTTTCCCGAGAGCGCTCCCTTGCAGATCGTGCCTGACGTGGTCAGCGGTGAGCACATGCGTTATGTGCTACGGGTCAACCCGGATGGTCACGGTGGCGCCACGGGCTTGGGCGCTCGAGCCGGTGTATTGCAGGGTGTGGCCACGCCCGTAGTCTACTTCAACGATGATGAATATGTGGGCATTCAGCTTCCTGGTTTGGTGTCCTTCCGTGTGCTGCCACAGAAGCAGGTGGTCTTTGTTTCATACTTGCCTGGATTCACCGACGCCTTACGCATGTTTGGGCTTCGGAATGTCGAAGCCAAGATAAGGGACCGCATCCTGGCGGTCTGCAATCGGGATTATGAAGGCATCAACGTAGAGTGGCGCACGGTGCGGCCCACCGACTTCATTGAATATGCTGTCATCGAAGTGGGTGGTGTGGACCCCAATGGCATGGGTCTTTTGGGTCTGGACAACACCATGGGCAAGGACACGGGGAATATCTATTTCGATGACGTGGTGGGCGGTTTGAACGCCGACTCCCGTGAGAGTGGTCACTACGCCTTCGGCGGTGTCTTCGTCTCGTCCTATATTGCCTTTTCCAATAAGGTGGACAACCCCATGGCCATTGCCTCGGACACCTTTGACGAGATTTTCGGTCCGTTCATGGAGGAACAGGGCGGCAGCCCCGTCGAGTCCACCGAGTACCCGGATGGCCCCCGGGCAACCGAGATCGACCTGGCCATTCATGCCATGGGCTCCATGATAGGCAACACCCTGGCGCACGAAATCGGTCATACCTTGGGCCTGGCCATGGGACCTCCGGACATGTTCCACAACATCGTGCCGGCGAACAATCAGATCATGGATGCTGG
>JAUVAM010000246.1 GCA_030591745.1 Deltaproteobacteria bacterium | reverse complement strand
CAGCCTTCGTAAGAGTCGGCGATGACATAATAGGTCCGCGACTGGGCGTCGTCGTTGGTGAACACAACGCTTTCCGGCTCATCAAAAGTCAGATCTCCGCCCACCACGCAGAGCGCGCCGTTCAGGTCACCGCAGTCGCTGGTGACCCACAGGGCCGCGTCGAACTCATCAAGCGGACTCATGAGGATGGTGGCTGTGGAGTGGGCCGGTACATCCAAGGAGTACACCCGCTCGAAGGACAAGGTGTCGTAACCGGTACAGCTTGAGTCTTGCAAGCCCATGGCGTCGTAAATTTGGCTGCCGCCGCAGCCGTCGGCCCCGCTCACACCAGCCTCGGTGAGGATTTCGGCCTGGCATTCGAAGGCTTCGCAAAGCGAGGTCTCGGGATTCCAGGCAAAGCCGACCTCGCAAACGCAGACATAATTGATATCGACCGCCAGGCATGCACCGGTTGCGTTTTCCACATCGACGCAAGGATTGTTGCTGCATGGCGAGTCTTCGCAGTCGAGGCTTTCGGGATTCCATACGAAGGTGTCTTGGCAGACACAGGTGAAGTCGTCGTTTATTCCCACGCATTCACCCGTGGCGTGGGTAAGCGGGCCGCAGGGATCGTCGGCGCAGCCATCCAACCAGCAACTGCCGAACTCCTCGCAGCGCATTTCTCCTGAATCATTACAACCGCTGAAGTAACAGTCGTGGATGCTCAGACAGGCAGAGATGTCCCCCATGCTGCCCAGGCCTCCGGTGCATTCATATCCAGGCCGGCAATCGACATCATCAGCGCAAGCTTGATAACAAAAGGCAACGCCCTCATGGAGAAAACCAATGCTTCCCGCATCGCCGGTACAAGGCTGATACTCGGCCACGAAGTCCGGGCCGGCCTCTTGAATGCAAAGCCCGCCGGTGGCGAATTCGCAAAGGGTATCGTCGCCCGGGACGCCGGTGCCGGGGCAATCCGCGTCTTTTTCGCATTCGCCACCCCAGGCAGCATCGGGGGGATAGCAATGATGGGTCGACTCAACGAAGCCCGCATCAACGCATCCGGAGCAAATAGCACAGTCACCGCCGCAACCGCCGTTCGGCGAGCAGTTCTGGTTGCGGGTGTTTTCGCAGTCGAGCCAGGCGCAGTCATCGGAAACACAGCTTCGGCTGTCGAGGTCGGCATGCTGGCCTTGCACGCAGTCGCACCAACCATACTCCGTGTCACAGTAGCCGGTCTCGCCACACTGGGCGTTGTCGGTGCAACCTGGCCAGCAGGCACCGGGACCCCCGACATCATGACAGTCATAGCCATCCCGGCATTCAGATTCATTCGGGGTGCATTCGGAAAGACATAAGAAGATCATATTGCCCACATCGACACAGAGTGAGTTTCCGGGACAAGAGATCGGGTCCATCGGATCGCAGTCGTTGGTGCAATACCCGCCGGGGAAACCATAGAGGGTTTCGTTCAGGCACCAGCCCAAGTCGCAGTCAAGATCCAGCACGCAGGCCTCGCCGATGTTCGGTAGGGGCAGGGTTTGGGTTTGGCCGGTGGAGCCGGTTTTGATAAGCCAAGCGTCTTCAGCGCCCGCACCCCATGATTTGGTATAGCCGGAGAAGATGAAGCCCTGGTCAAGGGCCTGATCCACCGAATACAGGCCGTCGGCCAGGCCGCCCCCAAAGATTTCCCGCCACTCGATGGTTCCGTCCGCCTGGGTTTTGACGACGATGCCGTCGGTGTTGCCCCCGGTGAAGGAATGCAGGCTTCCGGCCATCAGGTAGCCTGCGTCCTGGGTTTGGATCATGTCGAAGCAATACTCGTGGCTTTCATCCCCGTAGGTCTGAACCCAGTCCTCGGTGCCGTCGGCGTCGGTTTTGACCATCCAAAGATCGCTTTGGATTTCTCCAGAATAGGAGTAGCTGGCGCCGCAGAGCACGAAACCACCGGCCGAAGAGGCGATCACCGAGTTGCCGTAATCATTGGCCGCTCCACCGTAGGTCTTGCTCCATTGTTCGTTGCCCGCTGAGTCGATTTTGACCAACCAGCCGTCTTGCAGACCCGCTCCGGATGAGTTGGTGTTGCCGGCCAACAAATAGCCGTCATCGGCTGTCTGGATGATGTCGAAGAAGTAGTCGTGACCGGCGCCGCCGAAATTCTTGGTCCACAAAACTTCGCCCTGGGGGTCGAGTTTATGTACCACGCCGTCGTAGCTGATCGTGTCGAGTGCAAATTCTTTTCCGCATACCAGGATGTTTCCGTCCCGGTCCACCAAGAGGCCCCGGGCTTCTTCGTCTTCGCCTCCGCCGATGGTTTTTCGCCAGAGCTCAGCGCCTTCGCTGTCCGTGCGAATCAGCATCATGTCGGAGCCCTCGCCCTGGACAAAGGCGTAGCCCGCCATGATGAAGCCGTCTTCGTAGCGCCTCAGGGCTTTTGCGGAGGCTCCGGTGCCTCCCTCGTAGCTTTGGGTCCAAATCGCATCGCCGTCGTCATCGACCTTCATGAGCAAAAATCCGGCATGGCCGCCAAGACTGTCGGTGGAGCCGGCGAAAACATAGCCGCCTGTGTCCAGGGCCAGCACGGCAAAGGCGTAATCTTCCAAGGTGTCGCCGTAGGTCTTCATCCAGGTTTTGAGGGGGGCGTCGCCGCCGTCCGTTGCCAGATCGCCGCCGGCGTCCTGTCCCGCGTCCTGTGCGGCGTCCTGTCCCGCGTCCTGACCTGCATCCTGACCCGCGTCCTGACCCGCGTCCAAGCCTGCGTCCTCATCCGCGGCATCGACCTGGCCGGAATCAGGATTGTCGGCAGCGTCACCACATGCGGACAGGATCAAACCTGCAATGAACAGCATCAATATTGAAATCTTGAAGGATTTTAGCCGCATGGATATCTCCTGGATTCTTGGATCAAGAAAAATGTTGCTTGGCACTATATCGCCTCCGGGTCTCAGGACACAAGAAGGCTTTTATTCGTCTTGGACAGGAGGTAAATTGTTTGCCTAGTTGACAAAGTGGGATGAATACAGGCAGGAATAACATGAGACTACATACAGGGGTCGGAGAGAATGGTGGTCGCATGAGGCAACTTGGCGTTTGGTTTTGGATTGTTGTTGGTTTGTTTTTTATTTCGTTGCTTGTAGCCTGTGGTTCGGAAGAGGAACAGGTGCTGCCTTGCCTTGAAGACGCCGAATGCGATGACGGCGACACCTGCACCGACGATATCTGTGACGCCGAGATCGGCTGCCGGAACATCCCCAATGAAGTGGTCTGCGACGACGATGACCCTTGCACCTCGGGCGATCGTTGCAGTGCGGGCGTTTGTAGTGGTCGGCCGGCGGATGTGGACCGGGATGGGGTCGTGGATCTGAAATGTGGAGGAGAAGACTGCGATGATCGGCGGGCGGGCGTGAACCCGCAGGCTGTCGAGGGTTCGACTCAGAGCAGTTGTCTGGATGGATTGGACAACGATTGCGACGGGCTCATCGATGGCGAAGAGACCGCCTGCGCTCAGGTCCATGACGAGTACAGCGGCGCTTTGGGCTTGACGGACAACAGCTTGAGAAATTGGCTGGAGAATTTGGTGGACCGTCACAGCAGCCTTGGCTACGAGGACGCCAAGGAGGAGATGTTCTCCTGGGTGGATAACCAGGGTGGTCGAGTGCAGTGCGTGTATACGGGGGAGTGGGTCGAGACCTCGGGCATTCCGGTCAACGAGGTGATGAACACGGAACACACCTGGTGCCAAAGCTGGGGGGCGGACAGCGAACCGGCCCGGAGCGACTTGCATCATTTGTTCCCCACCATGATGGTGGCCAACTCGGTGCGCGGCAATCTGGATTTTGGCGAGGTGGTGGAGCCCAATTGGAGCGTCGGCGGCAGCCTGCGAGGGAATGATTATTGGGGGTACCGGGTTTTCGAAGCCAGGGATGAACACAAGGGCAACGCGGCCAGGGCCATTTTCTATTTCGCCATTCGCTATGATTACCCCATCGGCGCTCGCATGGAGCTCGTGCTTCGCGATTGGCATGCACTCGATCCGCCGGACGAAAAAGAGCTTCAACGTGTCGATAATATCGAAGTGCTGCAGGGCAATCGCAATCCCTTCGTCGATCGGGTGGGTTTCGTCGACAGAATCTCGGATTTTTAAATTAGAGGGCGGGAAATGGAAGAAAAAGAGATCACGAACCAGGGTTTTATTCGACCGGCACATCAAGAAACCATCGAACAGTTTTGGGCCGCACGCTGGGGCATTCCCATCGTGACGCCGACTTGGATTTACCGTCCAGGTGACGTGGAAGGATTGTGCCTGAGGGATGCCGAGGAGCGGGTTTTGGGGCTGATCACCTGGAAAGTCAACGCGGCTCAGGCCGAGATCGTCAGTTTCGATACGGTGGAACACAGCCGCGGTTGGGGTTCTTTGCTCTTGCAGGCGGCCGAGGAAGAACTGCAAGCGGGCCAGGCTGAGTCGATTCGGGTATTCACCACAAACGACAATTTGCCGGGCCTTCGTTTTTATTTGCATCGGGGCTATCGGCTGGTCAAAGTGCACCTCGACGCCATGGAACATGTGCGCGAGATCAAGCCACGAGTGCCCACGGTGGGTCGGCAGGGCGTGGCGATCAGGGACTTGTGGGAAGTGCAGAAGGCCCTATGAGCGGTATTGGAGGAAAGATGAAAAAGCGGATGTCTCGATTGCTGGTCCTGTGTGTCGTTTTCTTGTTGGCGATGTCCTTGACGAGCTGTGGCGGCGAAAACCCAGGCTGTACCACGGATTTGGATTGCCCCGGGGTGGGTTTTTGTCAGCAGGGTGCCTGTGTTCAGTGCCGCACGGATGACGACTGCGCGACGGGTACCGAATGCGCGGACGGCGTTTGCGTCCTGCCTCAAACCTGCCAGGGGCGGACGACTTGCTCGGAGCACGGTGATTGTGACGACAGCTCGGGCGCGGTGCTTTGCGCTTGCGATGCCGGTTACTCAGGCGACTATTGCGGAGATTGTGCTCAGGGATACGAGCACTATGGCACGGACTCGTGCCTCCCCAGTGATCCTTGCAATCCGAACCCTTGCGAGGCCGAGCACAGACTTTGCGACAACGATGCCGGCCAGGCGGTTTGTGGCGCTTGCCAAAGCGGCTACCACGAGTCGGCCTCGATCTGCATCGCCGACGATGCTTGCCGGCAAGATCGCTGCAGCAGCCACGGAGATTGCACGGAGACGGGCTGCGATTGCGATCCCGGCTACGAAGGCGAAAGCTGCGGAGATTGTGCGGCGGGCTACATGGAATGGCCCGAAGGGGAGACTTCTTGTATCGATGATCCCTGCGATCCGGATCCCTGTAACGATCCCCTGGCGGAAGGCTGTCTGGTGGAAGGTGCCGGGGCTTTTTCTTGTGTTTGCGCCGAGGGCCATCGTTGGTTGGATGGGTCCTGTCAGGTGATCCCGGAAGGCATTTATGTTTCGCCCGAGGGCTCCAACGGCAACGACGGCGGCATGGATGCGCCGGTGCGCAGTATTTCCTACGGCATGGATTTGGCTTCTTACAATTCACCGGCCTTGACGGTTTATGTGGCCGTGGGCAGTTACACTGGTCCTTTGCGTTTGGTAAACGGCGTGAGCATTTTGGGGGGCTACGATCCCATCACCTGGATGCGGGATATCAACGGCTTGAGTGAAGTGAGCAGTGACGGCAAGGCGACGATCGCAGAAGACATTGTGACCGAGACCCTGGTGGAGGCTTTTCGTTTCATCGGTGGTGGCAACCCGGGAGCCTCGGGCTTGGCGGTGGCCGTGTTGCTCGTCAACTCCGGCGGCGTCACCTTGCAGGGCTGTGAGGTTCTGGTGGGTGATGGCGGACCGGGTGGCCATGGCGTGGACGGCCAGGCCCAGCCCGGCGAGCCCTTGCAAGCTGCCGGCGGACAGAACGGCTGCGAGGATTCCTCTTTTTTGTGTTCTGATTGTGATCGGCCTGAAGGCGGCGCGGGTCGGCAGTTTTGCGGTAGCACGGGCGGCGCTGGTGGACTCGCCGGGCACCCTGACAACGGTAGCAGTGAAAATGGCTATAGCGGCTCGGCCGCGGATCCGGGGCAGGGTTGTGGAGGAGGCGGCACCGGCGGCGGGATGGATCAGAGCGGCGGCACCGGGCAGGATGGCTGCGATGGGGCTCCAGGTCAGGATGGGCAGTCCGGCGACGGCGTGGGTTGGTGCGAAGAGGGTGCCTGGCATGCCCCTGACGGTGGAGATGGAGTTGAGGGTCCGGCGGGCGGCGGCGGCGGCGGCGGCGGCGGTGGCGGCGGTGGCGATAGCGTATGTAATTCTTATGGCGGTGGCGGCGGCGGCGGCGGCGGCGGTAGCTGTGGCGGCACGGGTGCCACGGCCGGCTTGGGTGGCGGCGGTTCTATCGGTGTTTTGGTCTT
>JAUVAM010000305.1 GCA_030591745.1 Deltaproteobacteria bacterium | reverse complement strand
CGACAAACTTCAGGGTTATTTGCAGGGTATGACCACCAAACAGCAGCCTATCCCGCGAGGACAACCAGCGCATCGACGGCCACGGGCTGTGTGCCGTCGATGAGGATGGGGTTTACGTCGATCTCTTCGATGTCTTCGTGATCGAGACCCACTTGACCCAAGCCGAGCAGCAGATCGACCAAGGCTTCTTTGTCTACCGCGGGCTGGCCACGGAAGGCGTCCAAGAGCTTTCGACCGCGGATCTCTTCCATCATGTCTAAGGCATCCCGTCTTTCCAGTGGTGCCACCCGGAAGACCACGTCCTTGATGACCTCGGTGAAAATGCCCCCCAGGCCGAACATGACGCAGGGCCCGAACTGGGGATCTCGATTCATACCGGCCACGAACTCTCGTTCGGAGTGCAGCATGCGCTGGACCAGCACCGCCTCCAGCTTGTCGCCGGCGTTTTCTTTGATCTCATTCCAGGCCTGCTCCAGCTCGACATCATTCTTGATGCCCAGCCGAACCACATCGCTCTCGGTTTTGTGCGCCAAAGCACTCCCCATGCCCTTGAGCGCGACCGGATAAGCCAAGGACGAAGCCGCCTGTCGAGCCTGCTCCAGATTTTCCGTCCGATGGCTGGGCACCAGGGGGATGCCATAAGTTTCCAAGACCTTGCGGGAATCGTCTTCAGACAAGGTGCGAATACCCTTGTCCTTGGCAGCTCGAATCAAGTCCACGACTACACCTCCTCCTGATTCCCATTCAAGCGAACAACAACCTTGCCGAAGTGGGTGGCACCCTGCAGATACTCAAAAGCCTCACGCGCTTGCTCGAACCCAAAAACCCGATCGATGACCGGATGGATGTGGTGATCCGTCATGGCCCGCCCCATGGCCTCAAACATGGCCCGGTGACCAACAAAAACACCATGCACATGAGCCTGTTTCATCAAAATAGAGGTCAGCGGAATTTTGGCGGCCACACCGCCGAGCACACCGATGACATAGACACCACCTTCGGGCTTGAGCGCCTCCAGGCTCTGGGCCAAGGTGGCGCCACCGCCTACCTCCACCACATGGTCCACGCCACCACCTCCGGCCCATTTGCGAGCCATCCGCCCCCAACCCTCGTGCTCACGGTAATTGATGGTGTAATCAGCGCCGAGCTCCTCGGCGCGAGCCAGCTTGGCATCGCTGGACGAAGTAATGCAAACCTGAGCACCCGCCATCTTGGCAAACAGCAACGCGAACAAAGACACCCCGCCGGTACCCAGAAGGAGCACCCGCTCCCCTGCCCGCAACCGGCCTTGCTCCATGAGCGCGTTCCAGGCGGTCAGGGCCGCGCAGGGCAGGCAGGCCGCTTCTTCATCGCTCAGGTACCCAGGCACCGCCACCAGACCCGACTCAGGCAAGACCCGCTCCTCGGCCCACATGCCATCTTTAGGCCCCCCCAAAGTGGAGGCCCGGGCCTCCAGGGTCAAGGGCCCCGCATGCCATTCCTGGGCGAACAGGCCGGCCACGCGTTGGCCGATGGAGAAACGACTGCAGCCCGGCCCCAATTCCATGACCTCGCCGACCCCATCGGAGAGCGGAATCAAAGGCAAGGGCTGATGCGGATTGTACTCGCCCCGAACCATCATCAAATCCCGATAGTTGAGTGAGGCCGCACGCATGCGCAGGAGAACCTGACCCGGAGCACAAGCGGGTGTCGATCGTTTTCGAACCTGCAGGCGGTCCAGGCCGAAGCCTCCATCCAGGCAGACAGCGCGCATGACTTCACCTCCCGCCCATCACCGATAGCCCTTGGCCTTGAGTTTTTTCAGCGCACGTTCAGCTATCTGCCGCCCCCAGGCTTCGCCTGATGCCATGCTTTCCTTGGTGATCTGCGGCAGGACCCGAATGAGTTTTTTACCGGCCGAAGACTCATAAAAAACCAGAAGCGCCTTGATGTCTTCATGATTCAAATGCTTGTCGTAGACGGGCACCACCAGGTCCACCAGGACCTGCACATCGATCTCCTTGCGAAACTCCGCCCAGAAGGCCTTGGGCACCTTGGGCATGTTGCGCTCAAAGGCGACCATCATCTGATCCATCACCTGCATGCCCAAATCCGCGGCGCCCGTCAGAGCCATGAGTTTCCGGATGTCTTTGATCTTGGCCGATTCGGCCTTTGCCCAAACAGAAGACGAAGCCATCATCGTCAAACCCAAAATAACAGTCACCAAAACCGACTTGCCCAGTTTGCTCATTTCTTTTCCTTTCAAGCCATCCCCCAGAGCCCACCATGCCAGGGCTCCCGGTCCGACGCAACAGGATCTCCTTGCGTATTATTTTCAGGGCGCTCAATCCCTATGCTATGCTGCGTATGTCCGGGGGCGCAGGAGACAGGACGTGCCAGGCATTGGAGTCGTCAACAACCCGCACTCGCGGAAAAACAAGAAAAACCCAGATTGGATGCAATCATTGGGGCATATCGTGGGCAGCCAAGGCACCTCCGTGGCCACCCAAAAAATCCAAGATCTGGACGAGATGATGCTCCTGTTCAAACGACAGGATATCGACATCTTGGCCATCAACGGCGGCGACGGCTCCAACAGTCACGCCCTGACGGCCATGGTCAAGGCTTATGGCGAAAAGCCCCTTCCCCGAATCGCCTTGTTGCGTGGCGGCACCATGAACATCGCCGCCAACTCCTGCAACATCAAAGGCACGCCGGCCGGTCTCATGATGAACCTGGTGCAAAAATTTCGAAATGGCACGCCCTTCGAGACCGTGTGGCGAGATACCCTTGAGGTAGAGGGTCGCTATGGCTTCGTCTTCGGCAACGGTTTTATCCACGGATTCCTAGAAGCCGTCTACGCAGACGACCAGAAAACAGTATGGACCACGACCAAGGTTTTCGGTCGCGTTTTCGGGTCGGCATTAACCGGCAGCGAATTTGCCAAACAGCTCTTCTCTCGAATTCACGCAAGGGTTTGGGCCGACGAGAAGCCTTTGCCCTATACCACCTTCGCCGCCCTGGCGGCATCCACGGTGGAGCAGATCGGCCTGAACTTCAAACCCTTTTTCCGCTCCCAAGAACGACCCCACTCTTTTCATCTGCTGGGCGCCATTTGCTCGCCCATTCGTTTTGCCTCGGCTCTGCCCAGGCTGTACACGGCCCGCAAGGTCAGCGAAAAGAAATTAATCGAATTGGTGGCCAGCAAGGTGCGCATCGTCTCCGACAAGCCGGTGGTCTACACCCTGGATGGCGAAAACTTCACTTCGAAGACAGGCAATAGCCTGAACCTGCAAACCGGTCCGCGGCTGGAAATCGTCGTCCGTTGAGCCTCGGGGGAGGAATCTTTGCTCATTCGCAACCGCAGTCAAGACACAGTTCTGGCAAGCCAGGGCACAAAAACGGCCTCGGCCCGCGAACGCATGAAGGGCCTTTTGGGCCGGGATGGATTGGGAGATGATGAAGGGCTTTTCATCACGCCATGCACATCCATCCACTCTTTTTTCATGCGCTTTGTTTTTGATGCGGCATTCTTAGACAAGCAAAACCGCATCCTGCATTGCATCCACCGGATGAAGCCCTGGCGCCTGTCGAAACTGGTGCCTTCGGCGGCTGGCGTGCTTGAGTTGCCGGCCGGCAAACTGGAGGCCACCGGTACCCGGGTGGGTGATGTTTTGGAGTTCCTAGAAGATAAACCGATACCCAACCGTGGTGGACAGACCGGAGACGTTGACCTTGCTGATGGCGTCTAGGTCTCCTTGAGAAAATCCTCCGCGGACCTCCAGCAACAGATTGCCCGGCCCCATGGGGACTTCCATCCCCCCGGCCACATGACCGCCGAAGACCATAGAGGAGCCATCTACCGGCTTGTCCGGATCGTTGGTGTTCACGGTCTCGGCCATGGTGTAATACATGTCGCCACCAACACCCAGGAAGAGCTCCAGGAAGCCCAGGGGGATGTTGTAATAGAGCTGCAGGGCGACGGGAATTACGGTTAGCTTGGTTTCCAAGGAACGCGTACTCATCGTGAACTTGTATTGATGGAATCCCACTTCGGCACCCACCGACAGGTGCCCATCCAATACGGGCAGGATGTAGCGCAGATCAAGCGCGCCCGTGTAGGTGGTCGAACCGATGCTTTGCATCGGACTGATCTGTCCAAACTTCAAACCCACAGACACATAAGGTCCAGACCAGGCCGAAGAACTGTCCACCACGGGCGGCTGCTCTACCGTTGTCGTGATCACCTTGGAACCGTCATCCTCGGTCGGTTTTTTGACAACAGCCACAACGGGCTTGTCAGGCTTGGGCGCAACAACGGGCTTGTCAGGCTTCGGCGCAACGACAGGCTTGTCAGGCTTGGGCGCAACAACAGGCTTGTCAGGCTTGGGCGCAACGATGGGCTTGTCGGGCTTCGGCGGCGTCAACGGAACCAGGGCAATATCGTCGCCGAGGGGGTCGTCCGGCTTGTCCGCACCGGGAGGGGTCAAGGGAACCAACGGCACCAAGGCCAGGTCGTCACCACCTTGAGCCAAGGCCTGATCCGCGCTGGTCTCGTACTCGAAGCGAACGGTCATCTTCACATTACGCGAGCCAACGACAAGAATCTTATACTTGTGAAGACCTTCAGGCACTTTGAGCTTGATGACCTTCGGCATCGAAGGAAAGAGAGAGGCTTCTTCCTTGTAATTGCCCACTCGAGAACGGAAAAGCTTCAGCTTCTCATTCCAAACCAATTTCCGGCCTCGCCGGACAATGAGCTTAGACCTGTAAGCCGATGCCTTCTTCTTGCTGTTGAGCCGAACTGTCAGGGTCAAGTTGCCCGGCCCCACCATGTCCACCTCCAGCGGGCTGCGCGGCTTCACAAGAAAACCAAAGCTATCATCGGTTGACATGGTCAAAGCCGAATGGTTGGTCTTGGGCATTAGCTGCACCATCTCGGCCTCGGCAGGGCGAAGACCACCCAAAAGCGTCCAAACTACGACCATCGAAAAAACGACAAAAAAATTTCCGGCCCGGAACATCTCAAACCTCCCCGGTTTGGTATCACAGACCTTCCATTGTATGGCAAGTTCAAGAATAAAGCCAAGACTTCACTTCATCGTTTCAAATTGCTTCCCTTCGGGCCGTTAAATAGTACAAAATGCGCAGACCAAGTCGTTCTTTTAAAACATAGTTTTCGTCGGTGCGGGCCAGGTGTCCGCCGGCGTCCCGAGCAATCGGGCGCGGGAGGAAAGTCCGGGCTCCGCAGGGCAGGGTGCTGGTTAACGGCCAGTGGAGGCAACTCCAAGGAAAGTGCCACAGAAATCAAACCGCCCGGCGTGAATCTGCATGCAGATTCGCGCCGTATGGAGGACTTCCTCCCAGAGGGATTTCCTCCTCACCGCGCAAGCGGGGTAAGGGTGAAACGGTGCGGTAAGAGCGCACCGCCGGAATGGTGACATTCCGGGCACGGCAAACCCCACCTGGTGCAAGGTCTGACAGGGTGCCCCCAGGCGCTAGTCGTTTGGGGAAAGATGACCCGTCTTCGTCACCCGAGAAAGCCGCTCGAGGCAGGCGGCAACGTCTGCTCTAGATGAATGGGCACCGCCCGACTGTCGGCAACGGCTTTCGGGAACAAAATCCGGCTTACGGCCCGCATCGACGATTTTT
>JAUVAM010000055.1 GCA_030591745.1 Deltaproteobacteria bacterium | reverse complement strand
GCATGAGCGCCCAGTTTTATTCCGTGTTTTATGCTGCCGGATTCGGTTTGTTGTTGGTGGGGCTCTACGCCATTTTGACCCAGAAAAACCTGATTCGAATCATTCTGGCCTTGGGATTGATGGAGGCCGGGGTGAATCTACTCATCGTGGCCTCGGGTGCTGGTGCCGGCGCCGAGGCACCCATCCTGTCTTCTTTGACCAAGGCAGGTGATCTGGGCCGCTTTGCCGACCCCTTGCCCCATGCCCTGGTTTTGACATCCATCGTCATTGGCTTGGCCGTCACTGCTTTGGCTCTGGTTTTGGCGATTCGATACCAGGAGGGCCATGGCAGCCTGGACTTGGCTGCGGTCGGCGAGGGGAAAGAAGAGGTGAGCGAATGAATCAGCCCGTGCTCATGTTGGCGATTCCTTTGGGCGTCGCCTTCTCCATTCCCATTTTGGGCAGGCTCTCAGCAGTTTTGGTCAAGGGTTTGACTCTGTTGGTCCTGGCCGGTGGCACTGTCATGGCGACCTGGTTGCTGACCGGTCTGGGAGATGCGCCGCTCATGATCATCATGGGCGGCTGGGCACCGCCCTTCGGCATCCATTTGCACTTCGATCACCTGAGCCTGCTTTTTGCCCTGGTGACGAGCTTTCTTAGCTTGGGCGCGGTCTGGTTTCAGATGGCCCGCGGGACGGACAAGCCGCCTGCTTTTTACATGCTGCTTTTGTTTTGGTACGTGGGCGTTTTGGGTATTTTGTTTACCGGCGACTTGTTCAACCTCTTCGTTTTTATCGAGATCGCCGGCATTTCCAGCTACGCCCTGGTGGCATCCGGTAACGGGCGGGTGGGGGTACGAGGTGCCGCCAAGTTGCTGGTCTTGGGCACGGTGGCCTCGGTGCTGTATCTGGTGGGCGTGGCCTTCATCTATCGCAGCCTGGGTACTTTGAACATCGCCGCGGTGGCTGCTGGATTCCAGGGGCTCAAGCCGGCCGTAGCCGCATTCGCGGGCCTGTGTCTTTTGGCCCCTTTGCTCTTCGAGGCCAAGATTTTTCCTTTCAATGCCTGGGTGCCCGAGGTTTACAGAGGCGCGCCTTCCTCCGTTGGCGCTCTCTTGTCGGGCGGCATGGCCCTGGCGGGTGTTTATGCGCTGCTGCGCATCAACGGCACCATATTGGTTTCCGGTCAGGGCCTGGTCCTGTCTCAAGCCCTCTTCGTCCTGGGCGTGATCACGGTGGTGGTGGGCGAGCTGTCCGCTTTGGCTTCTGATGACGCCAAAAAACTTCTTGGGTTTTCGTCCGCGGCTCAGATGGGATTGGTCTTGATCGCATTTTCCTTGGGGACGGAGGCGGCCATTTATGGCGGCCTATTCATCGCCATCAGTCATGGGCTGGTCAAGCTCCTGCTGTTCATGGTGGTGGGTGTCTTGGTATCGAGCACAAAGACCTCCAGATGGAAAGAATGGACCGGCATGGGGCGACGTAACCCCATGCTGGGCGTGGCTTTCATCATCGGCAGCCTGGGGATTATCGGGGTGCCTTTTTTCTCCGGCTTTTGGGGAAAGTTCGCCGTTGTGGGCGAGGCGGCCCGGGCTGGTGAGTTTTACCTGATTGGCATCTACGTGATCCTGGGTGCAACAGTGGTCGAAGCGGCCTACTTTTTCCGTCTGGCCCACCGGCTTTTTGAGTCTTCCGAGAGAGAAACCAAGCCCGTGTCCTATGGTCTGGCCTTTGGGTCCGTGGCCTTGATCTCAGCGATTTTGATCCTGCTCTTGGGGGTTTGGCCCGGCCTCTTGGACAAAACGCTTGCGAAGATTCCCGGTCAACTTGGCCCTGCCTACATCAGCTCGGTTCAACAATTGGCGGGGAGGTAAATCATGGACGCCTTGATGCTTCCCCTCTTAATCGCCGTGCCGGTGGCCTTGGGTCTTTTGGCCTTTGCCTTGCCCAAGCGTTTGGCCTGGGGTTTGTTTTTCCTGGTCAACCTGGGCGTATTGGTCGTCGTGGCCATGTTGCATGATGGGATTGGCCTGAGTTGGTCCTTTTTGGGCTTGCAATACCAACCCGTGGGTGAGGTGGCCCTGGGTTTGAAGCTGAGCCAGCTTTCCTGGTTCTTCTTGGCCATCTCGGCGGTTGCGTCGATGCTCTTCGCTCTTTTCTCCCTGGGCTTTAACGATCACAAGCACGCCACCAGGGTGGCACCGCTCTGGCTCATGCTGCTGGGTGCCTCGAACGGCATTTTTCTGTCAGCCTCCTGGTTGGTCTTTTTTGCTCTTTGGGAACTCATGGCCTGGACCTCTTTGTTCATCATCGGCCACGGCAAGAATCAAAGTTTCAAAGCGGGTTTGTTTTACTATCTGCTGAGCCTGGCCGGCACCCTGGCCATGATGGTGGGGCTGTGGTTCATCTACGCTCGGACCGGTTCTTTCGATATCGCGACTTCGGTGACCGCCCTGGCCGCGGATCTGAGCACCAACCCGGCCTTCGCCTGCCCGGTCATCTTTCTTTTTGGCGCTGCTTTCTTGGCCAAGTCGGCTCTCTTTCCTTTCCATATGTGGCCGGCCATGGCCCACGCCGAGGCGCCGGACGATTTCTCGGCCTATCTATCAGGCGTCATGATCAAGTACGGCCTTTATGGCTTTCTGGTCTTCGTGGTCCCCGTCTTCGTCGCCGCCTCAAGCGGTGGTTCGAGCGTAGCCACCGTGGCCGGTCTGCCTTGGCCCATGTATTTGCTTGCCTGGATCGGGGCCCTCACCGCTGTGGTTGGCACCTTGATGGCCATTTTCTCCAACGACATGAAGCGCCTGATGGCCCATTCCACGGTGGCCAACGTGGGCTACATCGCAACGGCCTTGGCCACGGGCAGTTCTTTGGGCTATGCCGCGGCTTTGTTCCACACGGCCAACCACATGTTTTTCAAGGGTGCCATTTTCGCGTCCTTGGCCGCGGTCAAGCATCGCACCGGCGAGCGGGAGATGCACAAATTGGGAGGCCTGGCCTACGTCATGCCGGTGAGTTTTTTCACCTTCCTTTTGGGTATCATCGCCGCGGCAGGCATTCCGCCCTTGAGCGGTTTTAACTCCAAGTGGCTTATTTTCCAGGCCCTCTTCGACAAGGATTTGGTTTTCTTGGCCACGGCCCTGTTCTTCGCCTCCACCGGCGCGTTTTTGTATTTGTTCCGCGCCTTGCACAGCGTCTTTTTGGGTCAGCTCTCCGACAGGCACGCCAAATTGCGTGAGGCACCCTGGCCCATGTCCCTGGCCATGATAATCTTGATGGGCGTGATGATGCTGGGTGGCGTGGCTCCTGGCGTTTTCACCGGGCCCATCAACGAGGTTCTTTCCGCACAGGGCATGCAGGCCTTACAGGCTGATCTCTTCTCCATCACCGGTGCCACGGCAAGCATCGAAGCCGGCGGCATTGCCGTGGCTTTCGGTCTTGCTGTCCTGATCGTTTTTGTTCTTTTCCTGCTGGGTGCCGGCCGTCGCAAGGTGGGGATGATGGACAATTACACCAGCGGTGAGGAGCCGGCGGATTGGAAAATGCGTCCCGAGGATTATCACTACGGGCATTCCTTTTATCTGCCCATCCGCGTTCTGTTCCGCTGGGTGCCCTTGGGAGCCGTGGAGCAGGCCTATCGACAAATGGCTCGGTCTCTGCACCGTGCTGGTGGTTTTTTGGCCGGCCTGTGGACGGAAGGCCGCTCTCTGGTCTGGTCCTTTGGCCTGGGCTTGGGCCTGCTGTGGTTGCTGGGGGTGCTCCGATGAACTTTGGCGCATGGCAATTTGCCGAACTGGTGGGATTGGCCTTTTTCTCCATGGCCGTCGGGCTGCTTTTCATGGGCCTGGGCCGCAAGGTGACCGCTCGCATCCAGAGTCGCTATGGTCCACCCTTTTACCAGTCATTTATCGACGTCATTAAGTGTTTCACGAAACGCTCCATCACCCACAACTATGTGATGGACCTGGGCATCATCATGGCCCTGGGCGGTCTCATCGCCACGGCCTTCTATATTCCATTGGCCGGCGTTTCGGTGCTGGGGGGCAGCCCCATCGTCGTCATTCTCTATTTGATGAGCATCGGTTATTTGGGCATGGCCATGGGCGTATCCGCTTCCGGCAATCCCAACGCCACCATCGGCATCTCCCGGGCACTGGCCTTGATGCTGGGCTACAAGATTCCTTTGGTCATGGTCATCATGGCGATGATGTTGGTCTATGGTAGCTCGGATTTGGGTGTGCTGGCCGCGGCCCAGCAAGGTGGCGTGGAAAACTGGAACATCCTCCGTATGCCCATCGGCTTTTTGGCGGTGGAGTTGGCTTTTCAGGCCATGGTGGGCGAGAAGCCATACGACCACATGATCGCTCCCTCCGAGATCGCGTCCGGACCCATGGTCGAGCTCTCGGGCAAGTATCTGGGCATCGGTTTTTTGATGCACGCAGTGCAGCTCTACGTAGAGACCGGCCTGATCGTGAACCTTTTTCTCGGCGGTGCCGAGACCTGGTACGCCTTCACGGCCAAGCAGTTCGTCGTTTATTTCACCACCATGTGTGTCAACGCAGTCATGGCGCGTTACCGGATCGAGCAGGGCATCAGGCACCTGTGGATCTGGGCGGGCTCGTTGGCTCTGATCCAACTCGTGCTGACTCGGTTTGCGGGGTGACGCAGATGGAACAAAGAGAAGAACTCATAGTCCTCAATAGTGCGGCGGAGCAGAAAAACGGTTGGCAGACCATTTTGAACTATTTCCGCAAACGCTCCATGTGGATGCTCTACTACTGCACGGGCTGTGGGGCGGTGGAGCTGCCGCCCACCATGACCTCGCGCTACGACATGGAACGCTTCGGCTTGGGGCCCATGGCCACACCACGCCAGGCGGATCTCTTACTCATCACGGGCTACCTTTCGGCCAAGACCCTCAAGAGGGTCATCTATACCTACGAGCAGATGCAGGATCCCAGTTACGTCGTGGGTTTTGGTTCTTGCCCGATCAACGGCGGCATATACTGGGATTCTTACCCGGTCATCAACCAACTGGAAATGTTCATGCCGGTGGACATGTCCATCGCCGGCTGCATGCCCCGGCCTCAGGCCGTCATCGACTCCTTCAACAAGTTGATGGACCAGATCCAGGCGGGCAAGGCCGTGGGCTACCGGCGCTACCGGGAGAACCACGACTGGTACAAGCGCAACCAGGATGCCGTCCTCAAGCGCTCCACGCCGGTGCTCAAGGCCTGGGAAGATCCTTTCGCCAAGCGGCCCACGGTCGAGCAACTCATGGCCGAGGAGGTGAAGTCATGACCGCCTCGGATATCATGGCCGATCTGGACCGGGCAATGGGAGAGCGTGTTCAGTGCGCAGACAAGCCGGGCACCGTGTTTGAGGTCAAGACAGAGCGGGATAACCTGCTGTCGGTCTTGAACTGGCTCAAACAGCAAGGCTTCGCCCATTTGTCCTTCATTTCTTGCGTGGACTGGATCGACACGAGCGAGTTGGAGTTGGTCTACCACCTTGGGTCCTACAAGCATAAGCTTCACGCTCTTGTTAAGATCCGCATCGATCGGGATCGTCCTTGGGCCCATACGGTGCACGAACTTTGGGGTCAGGCCCAGGTCTATGAGCAAGAGATCCACGAGTTCTTCGGCACCTATTTTCCCGGCAACCCGGACCTGTCGCCCTTGTTTTTGCACAACTGGCAAGACATGCCGCCTTTGCGCAAGGACTTCGACGCCACCGCGTATTCCATGAAGGCCTACACCTTGAAAGGCTTGGGCTTTGAGGAAGGGGAGGTGGAGTGATGCACTTGTCCGACGGCTACACCACCCTGCAGAAGATTGCGGAAAATGACGAGTACGCCACCTATGATTTGTTTTTTGGACCGAACCACCCAGGCATGCATGGCAACTTCGGCTATGTGCTGGACATGGTGGGACCCGAAATCGTCAAAGTTCGAACCAACGCCGGCATGCTGCACCGCGGCTTCGAAAAGTCCATGGAAAAGAAAGCCTGGGCGGCCAACCTGTCTCTGATCCCCCGGGTCTGCGTGGTGGACCCGGACCCCAACGAGGTGGCGTACTGCCAGGCCGTGGAGACCATCCTGGGCGTTGAAGTACCACGCCGGGCTCGCTATCTGAGATCCCTGACCTTGGAGATGTCGAGGTTGACGTCTCTCTTGATGGGCATGGGTGCCCTGGGCGGTTCCCTGGGTCACTACACGCCCATGTATCTGATGATGTTGGACAGGGACTGGTTGCTGGACCTTTTCGAGGCCTTGACGGGCGCGCGGGTCTACCACATTTACAACGTGCCCGGTGGTGTGCGCCGAGATCTGCCCGATGGATGGTTGGACAAATTGCTCAAGCTGGTGGACACCCTGGAAGATCGCCTGCTTACCTGGGACCGATTGCTTTTTGAGAACAGGGTCGTGCACAGTCGTTTGAGCGGCTTGGGGTATATCTCGGCCGAAGACGCTGTGGCATCGGGTATCGTGGGGCCAAGCCTCAGGGCCACAGGCGTAGCCGCCGATGTGCGGGTGGATGCGCCTTATGCGGCCTATGACGAGGTGGAGGTGAAGGTGGCCTGTTCGGGTGGAGGCGATGCCCTGGCTCGCGCGGTGCAGGTGCGTATGGATTACCATGAATCCCTGCGGATCATCCGGCGCCTGGCCGCCCAGATTCCCGATGGCCCGGTCCGCCTCAACATGGGTAACTTGATGAAATTGCGCGTGCCCGCCGGTGACGCTTACTCCAAGGTGGAGTCGTCCAAAGGCGAGTTCGGCTATTACGTGGTCAGCGACGGTGGTTTGACGCCTTATCGGGTCGCCGTGCGCGGACCTTCCCTCCCGGCCGGCATGTATTTATGCCACAAGCATTTGCCGGGCATGAAGATCGACGATGTGGCGGCCTGGATGATGTCTTTCAGCGTCTGTCCACCGGACATCGATCGTTGACAGGCTAGGAGAGCGAATCATGGCCCTTGGAGAAAAATCATTTTTCGCGCCTTTTGCGGTCTTGGCCAACTTGTTCCGCAAACCCTTGACCATCCGTTACCCGGCGGAAGACCTGGAGGTCCATGAGAAAAAAGGTGCCTCCATGATCTATCGTGGCATGCACACCAACGATCACGAGGTCTGCATCGGCTGCGGCACCTGCTCAACCGTGTGCCCCACGGCGGCCATCAACATGAAGGTGCCACCGCGGGCCGAAGGAGAAGAAGCGCCTGAAGGGGCGGAGGGCACCAATCCGGAACGGCCCGTTGTGGACTATGGCCGCTGCTGTTTCTGCGCTTTTTGCGTGGACGTTTGCCCCACGGGCTCTTTGTCCATGAGTCGGAACTACATCTATACGCAACCATCCATCAAAGAGGATCCCTTAGAGGGGTTGCGCTGGAAGCAAGCCGCTTTCACCATCCAGCCGGATCAGACCCATGCCGGGGAGAAAAGCTGGCAGGCTGAGCCGGCTTTGTCCTGGCTGGATTTTACCCGTCGGCCCATGGAGATGATGGAGGCGGCCGAGCGCATCGGCAGTTTCGTGGAGTTCGTCAAGGGCTTTTCGGCCCAAGCCGCCATGGAAGAAGCCCAGCGTTGCGTCGAATGTGGCCTTTGCACCGATACTTGCCCTGCCCATATGAACATCCCCGAATACATCCGCGGCATCTTCGATGGCGATTTGCCCGAATCGGTGCGTCAGATCTATCGCACCAATCCCTTGCCCTCGGTTTGCGGTCGAATCTGTACCCACAATTGCGAATCGGTTTGTGCTCTTTCTCACAGGGGCGAAGCCGTGGCCATTCGCTGGCTCAAGCGTTACGCCATTGATGCCCTGCCCGCCGAGCAGGTGAGCGAAATATCCAAGAGTCTTGATCCGGATTCGGAAGAAGCGAAAAAAGCCGTCATCAAACCCAGCGGCAAGAGGGTGGCCATCGTGGGCGCCGGGCCGGCTGGTTTGGCCGCGGCATACTATTTGGCCCACATGGGGCATCAGATCACGCTCTTCGAGCGCATGCCCAAGGCGGGCGGCACCATGCGATACGGCATCCCGGCTTACCGTCTGCCCGACGAGGCCATCGACCGGGACCTTGAGGCCATCGTCGCCATGGGCGTGGAAATTCGCTGTAACAGCAAGGTGGACGATCCTGCTGCGTGGACAAAGCTCAAAGATGAGCACGATGCCCTGATCATCGCCGTGGGTTTTCCTGGCGGACGCAGTACCCGAATCGAGAACCACGATCACAAAGACGTGCAGCGGGCCATCTTGTTGCTCAATGATATTCGCTTGGGCAAAGAGGTCCCTCTTCACGAAAAAATCGTGGTCATCGGCGGTGGCAACGTGGCCATGGATATCGTCCGCAGCTTGGCCAGACTGCAAAAGCAGCGCTTCGGCAAGGTGGATATGCTGCTCACGAGTCTGGAGTGCGAAGAAGAGATGCCGGCGGACCAGGAGGAGATCGAGGAGAGCCGAGAGGAGGGCGTGATCATCGAGCCGGGCTGGGCCCCCAAGCGAATCCGGCTTGATGAGGCTGGAAAAGTGGATGGGCTGGAGGTGGCTCGTTGTCTGCAAGTCTTCGACGAGGAGGGGCGTTTTAACCCCAAGATCGATGAGGACGATAAGGCTTTCTATGCCGGCAGTCAGGTCATCGAGGCCATCGGCCAGGCACCGGGCTACGGCTTTCTCAGCGAAGAAGACCAGGAAAAACTGGGTATCACCCGGGGACGCTTCGCCCGCAACGACACGGGTGCCACGCCGGAATCGAAGATTTTCGTGGCCGGCGACATCATCCATGGGCCGGATGTGATTTCGGCCATCCGGGACGGCCACAACGCGGCCCGGGCCATTGATGAACTTTTGACCGACCCTGGACCTGAGCGAGGAGCTTGATATGTCGAATGCAGCCCCTGAACTGAGCCTGGAAGGCATCGTTCAGTTCGCCATTCGTATCGAAGAAGAGTCCAAGACTTTTTATGAAGAGGCTCATAAACGGCAACTCTCGCTTGACGAAGCCGAGCAGGATGCAGAGGTGATCGCGTTGTTGGCCAAGCTGATTCAGGACGAAGTCAGCCACCGCGATCGCTTGATGAAGCGATATGAGGTCCTGCCTGAAAAGACGGGTCTCATCGATGATGCGAATCTGAAAGAGGCGGTCGAGCGTATCGTCCAAGCCCCGGGCCTGCCTGAGGCATCGGATGCGGCCGGTGTCTTGCAGGTTGCCCACCGCCGCGAAATCGCCACCCGGGATCTTTACAACACCCTCTTGTCCCTGAGCCAGTTGTCAGATTTGTATGCGCTTTTTGAGGAATTGGCCAAACAGGAACAGGGCCACGCCAATCGGATTCGATCGCTGCTGAACAGGCTTGAAGCTGTCTGAGCCCCCCTCGCTGGTTTGACCCCCCCTATTCGCTAGTGTTAAAATAAAGAGTTGGAATTGGGCTGAATAGACGCTGCTCGAGAGGTGTTAAGAGACCATGTCCGAGAACCGGCCAGCCAGAAATTACAAGCCATTGCTGGTGGCCTTGCTCGTGGCGCTTTTTGTCCATGCGGAGCTGATTTTCACCGGTCTGCTGCCGGGTATGTATAACTGGTTTGCCGACCTGGTGCCGAAGCCCAAAGTGCAGGAGAATACGGAAGTCACCTTGTTGGCCATGAGCCCCCGGGACTTCGAGGCCAATCGTCAGATTTTGCCCAAGGTGAAGGTGGAAGAGAAGAAGGAAGAGCAGAAGCCACCGCAGCCCGAAGTGCCGGAAGAAGAGAAAAAGGAAGAGAAGGATCCCGAGGGGCAGGTGGTGGACTTGGCGCCCACCCCCGACAAGAACCCGCCTGAAGATGCCCGATTCTTGTCCGAGCACAACACGCAGGTGGAAAAAGAGAGCATCAGCCGGCATCGGCGGTCGGATTACGGGGTGGCCCAACCCAGGCCCACCATCGCCGAGTCATCTCGCCGCCGGCCCGAGCCCCAGCAGGACGAAGGATTAGACGATGTGGCCCTCTTGACCCGCAAGCAGGGCGATCAGCAGCAGGCGACCGAGTACAAGATGCCCGCCTTCGAAGTGCCCGATTTGAAGAAGAGAGATGCTCTTCATTTGAAATTGGATTTGAAAATGGGTGAGATGGCCGCCTACGACGCCAGCGAAGCCATGAGCGGCAACTCGGACAAGCTCAGGCTGCAAAAAGGAGAGGGCAGCGAACAGGCCGATGAGCAGACGGGAGAGCAGGGGCAGCACGAAAGTACGGTGGCCATGTTCAGACGCCCCAGCCTCGACCAATTGGATATGGTCACAGGGGCGCCCGCCAACGACCACGTTGAAGACGTGGACGAGGGCGAGGCCTCGCTGCTCAACAGCAAGGAGTTCAAGTACGCCACCTTCTTCAACAGGGTGAAGCGGGGCGTGAGCCAGTATTGGTCGCCCAGGGTGGGCGAGGAGTACATTCGCCGCGATCCCTACGGCAACATTTACGGGGTCAAGGACCGCTATACACTGCTTAACGTTTCTTTGGAAAAGAGCGGGGCCCTAAGCCAGGTCTCCGTGGTTACTTCTTCCGGGGTGAAGTTCTTTGACGAGGTGGCCGTGCGTTCTTTCCATGACGCCGCGCCCTTC
>JAUVAM010000572.1 GCA_030591745.1 Deltaproteobacteria bacterium | reverse complement strand
AGTCGCTCCAAACCTCCAGATTCAGTCCCATCGACTCGACCAGGCTGCTCGATATCCGCTCCGGCTTGCGCCTCAACTCAACATAACGCCGAGGATGGAGGAGTAAGGTAAAAGCCGCACCCTCCCCCGCCGCGCGCAACAAGGACTCAAGAACCGGGTCCAGCGCCTGCTCCGTCTCCTCCTCCCCATCCGGCCCCTCATCCCCATCCAGCCCCTCATCCCCATCCTCAACAATCCCTCCATCGGCCAAGTGGGGGTCGGGGGGATCCACAACCAGGGGCGGCTCAAGTTCACGCCGGGGACAAGCCAACATGGACAGGGCCAAAAACAAACAAAACAGCCAGCGAAGCATTCGAGCCATGACAACAAAATAGCAGGCCTTGACCTTCAAGGCGATTGATTCGAAGCCTCGCCGGATGTAAACCCAGATCATGCCCCGACCGAGTTCGAAAACAGCCATTCTCATCTGCCTGTGGCTGGCTTGTGTTTTCGTACCGACGCCCAGCTCGGCGCATGTCGAATATCGCCCTTTCAGCAGCAATCGCTACCTTGAGATCTCCTTCGACAGGCAAGGCCTGCTCTTGTCCTGGTGGTTGACCGTGGGCGACCTGCCCGCCTTTCGACTCCGCCAAGACTTCGATGCCGACGCCGACGGCAGCTTGAGCCAGAAAGAAGTCCTGGCTCTCAAGGCCCATCTCGTCGCTCTTTTCGATGCGGGCTTGCGCCTGGAGTTGGACGGCATAAAGCAGACCCCCAAACGAGGTCCCGTGGAACTGGACTTGATGAGCGACCTGGTGGAGATGTACGCACCGCTTCGCCTTCGCCTGCTCTCTCGTCTTCCTTGTCCTGCCGGCAACCACAGCCTGCGCCTGGCCGACCAGAGCCGGCCCGAAGAAGCGGGCCAAAGCGAACTCAGCATCCAACCGGCGAAGGATCTGCAAATCTTGCAGGCCTTCCTGGAACGCGGCGGGCCCGAACCCGCCCTGCGACAAAACGACCAGGCTGGATTCATCCAGCGGCTGGTTTGGGAAAATGGGGAGACGGGCACGCTTCTGGCCTTGCGATTTTCCTGGAAGCCCGAAATGAAGGAGATGGGCCATGGCCACGCCCATGCGACTCCACTCGAAGACGAGACCCAGTCACTGAAAACCGCCCTGGCCAATCGGAACCTGAGCCTGGGCGGGCTGCTCCTGGCGCTCTTGCTTGCCTTTGGCTTGGGTGCCCTGCACGCATTGAGCCCCGGCCACGGCAAGACCCTTGTCGCGGCCTATCTGGTGGGCAGCCGGGGTCGCGTGCGCCACGCCGTGCTCTTAGGTGCCGTGGTCACGGCCACCCACGTGACCTCCGTCTTCGTCCTGGGGGCCGTGGCCCTGTGGGCCTCGGAATACGTGCTGCCGGAAAAACTCACGCCCTGGATGTCTTTGGCCGCAGGCGTCCTGGTCTTGCTCATGGGTGGCCGGATGCTGCAAAGCCGATTGCGGCATAAAAATCACGAACACGGTCATGATCACGATCATGCTCATCCCAAAGAGACTCCGCGCCTGGGCGAACTATTCGGCCTGGGCATCTCCGGCGGCCTGGTGCCCTGCCCCTCGGCCACCGTGGTGCTCTTGCTGGCCATTTACCTGGGTCGCATCGCCATGGGCCTGGGCCTGCTCGTGGCCTTCAGCGCCGGCTTGGCCTTCACCCTTGTGATCATCGGCATCCTGGTGGTGCAGGGCCGGAAACTGCTGGAGCGCTTCAGCAAGGGGGCACGCGTGCAACAGCTCTCCCGCTGGTTGCCCGTGCTAAGCGCCCTCATCGTCACCAGTTTGGGCCTTTGGTTGACCCTTGGGGCGCTCTTCCATACCATGAAGTAAGTGAATTCCACTTGCGCAAAAACGTCAACAAATGCATGAGCGCAGGAGCCTTCATGCAGGAGCCTTCATGAAACGTATGGAATACAGGAAACGCATGAAACACACGATTTGGGTCGGTTTTTGCTTCTGCGGATTGTTGCTGGGGTGGGCCGACAAAGCCTCCGCCGACGATCAACACTATCAGGATTTCATCGTGGGCGACGAAGCGGTGGGCATGGGCGGTGCCTTCACGGCCTTGTCGGCCGATCCCTCCGGCGGCTGGTACAACCCGGCCGGCATTGTGGATGTGCGCAACACGTCTTTGAGCCTCTCGGCCAACCTTTACGGCATCCAGGACTCCACCGTGGGCAGCACGGGCGAGCTCACGCCCGAGGACGCCCTCGGCAAGCTGACCGTGGTGCCCTCTTCGACCGGCTTCGTCCAGGCCTTGGGCCGCACCGACATGCACGGCCGGCGGCCTTATGCCTTCGGCCTGAGTCTGATGGTGCCCAGCTATCGCAAGTACTCCACCCATGACGAAGGCGAGATCAACGATCCCACCGAGGGCCTGGTGCGCTATGGTTACAACCGCTCCTACGTAGACGAGACCTTGTGGGCCGGGCTGATGGGCGCCATGCGCCTTGGGGGGCGGCTCAGCATAGGCGGAGCCGTTTTCCTCGTACATCGCTCGGTCTCCGACAAAGCGACAAGCTTCGTGGCGGGCGACTTCATAGACGGAGAATTCTCAGCCTTTCACCACGCCACCATGGATCTGGAATTCTTCAACGACAGCCTGCTTGCCGTCTTAGGGGCTAAGTTGAAATTGTCCAACAAGCTGTACGTGGGTGCCATGGTGCGCTCCCCCTCCTTGACCATCTATTCTCGAGGCCAAATGCGTTACGGCAGGGCCCGAGCCGATGGCCTGGGCGACGCCGGTTTCATACCCACCCCCGAAGGCAGCAAGGTCAAAAGCGAATCACGCATCAACGGCGAAGCCCGCGTGGGCATCGCATATGTCTGGCCCAAGGTCTTCAAAATCGCCGCCGACGTCAGCGCCCACCTGCCGGTCAGTTACACCTTGATCGACATACAGGATGAAGCCGTCGCCAACGCCCTGCTCATCGCCCCCGAAGTGGAACGAGAGTTCGTCATCAACGGCAACCTGGGCGCTGAATTTCTCTTTCTGGATCGTTTTTCCGTGGCCATGGGCGGCTTCACCAATTTCTCATCAGCACCGGAAATCCCCGGCAATCAAACCCTGACCGCCCCGGCCCCGGCCCGTGTACACATGTTCGGCGGCACCTTCGCGGCCGGCTATTCCAGTGAGCACACCCTCACCCGCATCGGCATACTTTACGCCCGAGGCTCGGGCCACGACGTACAAGCCGTGGATCCGGCCGGCCAACTGGCCAGCCAAGAGCAAACCTTCAGCCGCGTCCCCTTGACGCAGAGTTACGTCTATTTCTTTATGTCTAGTACGTTTCGGTATTAGAGGTTCTACCCCAAGGACAACCCGCCCCTCTGACCCAACGCCAAACGCAGCGACCACCCCAGTAGAACACCT
>JAUVAM010000523.1 GCA_030591745.1 Deltaproteobacteria bacterium | reverse complement strand
GTCCGGGACGGCCTGCGCGATCTCTGATGCTGCTGGTTTCTCCCTGTAGTAGTGCATATCAAATACGTCGAAGGCCCGCCCGCTGAGCTCGGCTGCGGCGATCTCCTCCAGGAAGCTTTCATAGCGCTGGTGGCTTTCGCTTGATGTGTCGTACTGGTTGCTGATTCCGGCCAGCAGAATTTTGCAGTTCGGACAGGCGGCTCGAACGAGAGGCTGGCTTCGGAGGAAAAATGCTGGGAATTTTGAGTGGTCCGTCCACAGGAGGTCGGGTTCGTTGCCGATCTGCCAGTGTGTTATCTGTGGGTGCATTTCTACCAGCTCGGTCAAGGCGGCATCGTATGCGCTATCAAGGCTTTCGGCCGGGGAAATTGGGTTGATGCAGCCATAGATTTCAAAGCCCGCCGAAAGCATCTTCTGGGAAAGAGATTCATAGATGTGTACAAACTCGCCGTTGCCCAGGTAGAAAAACTCCACACGAGCCATCAGGCCGGACAATGCTTCCATGTGTGCCAGAATTGCTTCGTCGAATTGGATTTCGTCGCTAAGTCCCAGGCTTTCGAGTAGCTCTTCTTGCTCGATGGGGTCATTGGGGAGATTTGCAGCACCGGTAAAACCCAGTCGATGCGGAATCGTCTCCGTGGTCTGGTCGTCGGTGTTGCTGCCGCAGGCGGCTCCGCCCAGACAAGCCGCCATCAATGCTGCTGCAATAAGAATATGCCTCATGTGTCCAGCCTCCCAGATTTCAAAATATTCTAAGCCCTGTTGGACTGTCAAGACGCTGGCCGGGGGCCATTGCAAGAGGTCGGACTCTTGGCGTAAATTTGTCTTGGAGGGGAAGGGAGGCCGTAAGTGGAAGAATTTCTGAAGTCCACGACCACCATCGAGTCGGAGCACCCCCGCATCCGGGCATTAGCCGCCAAACTGACGGCTGGCTTGGAGACCCCACGCGACAAGCTCCTTGGTCTCTTTGCTTTCGTTCGCGATGAGATCCCTTACAACGTTTTTATGATCTCCATGCACGAAGACGATTTTCGTGCTTCCTTCGTGCTGGAGGCCGGCAAGGGCTACTGCGTACAAAAGGCCGTGTTGCTTTGTGCCCTGTCCAGGGCGGCCGGCATTCCCTGCCGTCTGGTCCTGACCGAAATCCGCAATCATCGGATACCCGCCAAGTTATTTGAGCGCCTGGGTCGCAATGTCTTTCCGGGCCATGCCTACAACCAATTTCATCTCGACGGTCGCTGGATCTCGGCGGCGGCCACCTTCGATGCCGGTCTCTGCGCACGCGTCGGCGTGCCCACGGTGGATTTCGACGGCGCAACCGATGCCATGCTCCCCCCGAAGGCCTTAGACGGGAGCCCTTATATCGAGTACCTGGAACACTTCGGACCCTTTGCCGACCTGCCCTTGGATTTCATCACCGAGCGCACTGCAAAGATATGGGGCGCGGACAAACGCTCGTGGCAAAGTCCTGAAGACGACACGGGTTATCCCAGGAGCAAATCATGAAAAGTCCAAGGATGTTTTTTTTGTTCGCGCTGTCTTTGTTTGTCGCCCTTGCCGCGGCCTGCGGAGAAGACCGGGCAGCACCCGACGGTGGCTCGCAGGCGGATGCTTTTGACGATGGAGGAGATGCGGCATCCGATGCGGGGCTGGATGGGGAAGTGGATGCAGGGTCTGACGCGGGTGATGCCGGAGCCGATGGGGGCGGGGACCTGGCATTTGATGCGGGAGCCGATGCGGGAGCCGATGCGGGAACCGATGGGGATGGCGAAGACGGCAGCCAGGCCCAGGGCGACGACGGAGGGGCTGACGACGGAGGCACTGGAGGCGATTGGATGCCACCCGAGCTGAGTCGGGCTCAGCAGTGGGTGCGAGACAACCCCATGTTCATCAGCGGCCTGACCGTCCAGATGGGCGATCCGCCGGATGCCTTCGTCAACGACTACTTTGACAATTTTCACGCCAACGCGGTTCATCTCTGGCAGACGGGCTTGCCGAATACCATGAACGGCTGGGCCGATGCTGGACGTTCCGACTTTCGCTTCGTGGCCTGGACGAGGGACGATGGAACCAGCGTTGACGGGGGTGAGCTTCTTGGAGGTTATCCAGCCGATGCGCCAGGGAGAATCGCCTATCAGATTGGAGACGAACCTGCGAATCTGCAAGACATGTACGCGCTGGAGGAGGGATTCGAAGCCATTCGGGCCCACGATCCGGAGGCCCTACTGATTCTGAATTTTTCTTTCTCGGTGGACAACATCGAGGAGATTCTGGATTACTATGTGGACCAGATGGACGGAGACATCGTCTCCTATGATCTTTATTCCCGGTCGAGCGGTGTCTACCGCATCCTGGGCATGTTTAGGGAAGCGGCCTTGCGCGGCAAAATGCCCTACTGGCGTTACATGAATAGCTATTTGGCTGCTGATTTGGAACAGCGGCACCACGAGTCGGACCAGCGTTGGGATGCTTTCTCCGGGTTGGTTTATGGCTACACCGGGCACAGCTGGTTCATTTATCAGATTACCTCCAACCACGATCTCTATCCTATTCTATTCGAAACCGGGGACGCTTTTGATGCAACCAAGACCTCGGCCTGGGCCTTGCACGCCCAAATCAACCAGGAAATGGCCAATTTGGGGCGCGCCATCACCGTGCTGACCAGCACGGAGATTCGTTATGTGCCGACCCTTTCTTGGTTTCCCCCCGAGGGCACCGTGATTTGGGAGCCGGGGGCAGGTGGAGATCCCTACATCACCGCATTGGAGCCGGCCCCCGACCAGCTGGCCCTGGAAATTCTGGTGGGTTTCTTTCGGGATGATTACGGTGAGTTCTACACCATGGTTCAGAATGTCCGTCACGAGCACGGGGAGTTCCCCATCAACAATGACGAGGAAGGCAGCATCCGTATCGTTTTCGACTTCAGCGGCGCCCCGGCCGGTCTCGACAGGAGCGCCGTGTTGAGCCTGAACAAACTCACCGGCCAAGTGGAGGTCGTTCCGATGAGCCAAGTTCAAGGGGATGTGGCCACCTTGGACATCGTCTTGGCCGCTGGCGACCCTTTCTTGTTCAAGTACATCACGGGGCAGGCCTTCGCCCTGCAGCCTTAAGCTGGTTATTACCTGCCTGTCCGAGGAGATCCCATGATCCGTCGAAATGCTCAGGCTCAGCGAAGCATGTTTTCCAGACTGTCGGTTGGGTGTTCGGTTTTGACGGTTTGTCTCTTCTTGTCGGCCTGCGACGGTGGAACGCGAGAGCCTTGCGTTCCGGCCACTTGCGCTCAACGTGCTTTGGAATGCGGCACTTGGGGCGATGGCTGTGGCCAATCGCTTGAATGCGGGTCCTGTCAGGGCAGGGGATTCTGCACGGAGCGCGGTCGCTGTGAATCCCAGTGGACCGAAATGTTGGAGCAGCCTGATGGCGTTCGGCTGCGCAGCCAAGTCTACCTGCCCAAGGACATGGATGGACCGCTGCCTGCTTTGGTTTTTCGTACGCCCTATCGTTCGGAGCGCTTGCAGTTCTATTACGACATCGTGGCCGCGGGCTTCAATGCCCAGGACTACGCCCTGGTCTTGCAGGACTGCCGGGGGACAAATGACTCGGAAGGCGAATGGTACCCTTTTCTTAATTCAGCGGAAGGTGCCGACGGTCGTCACGCGGTGGCCTGGACCAAGGCCCAGGCATGGTGCAACGGTCGGGTGGGCACGGTGGGCACCTCCTACGAGGGCTACACGGCCCTGGTTGCGGCAGTTGACAATC
>JAUVAM010000407.1 GCA_030591745.1 Deltaproteobacteria bacterium | reverse complement strand
TCGTAGAAGGTGTTGACGCCCTCGACGTACTCACCCAGCAACTCGCCCGCATTTTCATAAACCAGATCCAGCTGGCGCAGCAGGGCTGCGCTGCTGATGCTGTCGATCTCCGCATCCGGTTTGGGGTACAGCAGATCCTTGAGGTAGGAATAGTAACTTGAGTCACGCCGGCGACTCAAAGCCGCAAGGATATCCATGATGGAGTGCAGGGTCTCGTAATAGCGCTGCGGGTACGGGAAAAAGCGGATGTGGTCGTAGAGGGCCAGACCGATCTCGAAGAAGATGCCTGATGCCCTGTCGTTGTATGTCTCGATGTTTTTCTGGATGATTTTGTGCCTGAGCATGACCGGCACTTGTTTCATTTTCTTACCGCAACAGTCACCATAAATGGGGTCTGTCAGTTCGTCGTCGATCATCCGCTCCGTGCAAATATCGAGCATTTCTTCGAGCACATCATGGAGCAGGGTGGGGATGATGGTGATCTCGCGCAGGCCGTTTTTGGCGGCGCCTCGGGCGGCCTCGATGGAGTGGATGGCGGCTGCTCGCTTGGTTTTTCTCGGCACGTTGCGCATGATGCGACATGTAAAGTCCAGCGCTCGCATCATCAAGGAAGTGGCATGCGCGCTGTGATCGCCCTCGCTGCCGGCCAGCATGTGATTTGTCAACTCTTTGAGAATTTTCGCGTGGGTCGAGTTGATCGTGTAGTAGGTATCAAGGGCTTTGAGTCGCTTGTTGTGCGATAAGCCTTCGATGTTCTGGCGTTTTTCGTTGCATCGCTTGTGGTAGCCCAGGGGATCGGCGTCGATGGCATCGTAGATGCTGTCGAGCTGGCGGATCTTTTTGCTCAGTTGGTCGGCGATCCGATTGAATTCCTGAACCTTTCCCTGCTCTTCCAGCAGAGCGTCGGAGAGGCTAACGAGGCGATCTTCCCCCATGCTGAGGCTCAGATCGCCATAGCGGACAAAGCCTTCACGCTGTTGTTTGTCGTAGAAGGGGATGATTCGGTTGGCTATGGATTCGTCCATCACCCAATCTTTCAAGTCCCGCCAAGTTGAGTCTAGGGTTTTCGCCCGCGGCTGTCAATTTGTTGGCGAATTCAGGTGGTTTGACCTGCTTTGGCCTTTGTGTTAAACGAGGCCATCAGGTGCCGTATGGGCACCCTTGTCGTATGCGAGGACCGACCCATGAATCCCGAAGAACTGGCGAAGACTTTACATCCCCTAGAAATTCGAGTGCTGGAGGCCCTGGGCGAGGCCAAGGACTTCAATGATCAGCAATTTAAAGCCGAGGGGGTCACTCAGGCCCAGTTGCGAACCGTCGTTGAGTGGCAACTCGCCAAGGCCTGCATGAAGGTGAACGAAACCACGGAGAGTCATGTGGTGGAGCTGACCGAGCTGGGTCAGACTTACCTGGAGGGAACCCCGGAGCAACGAATCTTGCGATTGGTGCAGCAAACAGAGGGGGTGCCGATTCAGGAATTGATGAAGGCCGAGGGTCTCAGCCAGAAAGAGGCCGGCACGGCTGTGGGCGTCCTGAAGAAGGCCGGCGTACTCGTCCCGGGCGACGGTGGCCTCATGCGCCTGGCGGCGGATGCCAGGATAGAGACCTATGAAGCGCTGGGCGTTTTGATTCACAAGGTCTCCGAGGCAGGTCGCATCAGCCTGGATGACCTGTCCGAGGCTGACCGCGAGCGCATCGAGGGAGGGAGCCGAAAGCGAGGCAAGGCCAAGGGCGTCTTTCGCTTGCATACCGATACTTCGCGGCTCGTGCAACTGACCGACCTCGGTGAACAGGTCAGGCAGGCCGCGGCTCGACAGGGGCGCAGTGGTGATGAGTTGAACATCCTGACCCCCAATATGCTGGCTGACGGCACCTGGCGTGGCAAAACCTTCCGACGTTACAACATGGATATTCGCCCACCGCGGCGAGTGGCGGGGCGCAAGAGCCCCTATCGTGAATTTTTGGATTTCGTGCGGCGCAAACTCATGAGCCTGGGCTTCGAGGAGATGCGCGGCGAACTTGTGGAATCCGAGTTTTGGAATATGGACGCTTTGTTCATGCCCCAATTCCATTCGGCGCGGGAAATTCACGATGTGTACCGCGTCAAGGAGCCCACCAAGGCTGCCCCCATCAAGCAGCCGTTTTTGGGCAATGTGGCGCAGGTGCATACGGATGGCGGTGATACGGGGAGCTGCGGCTGGGGCTATCCTTTCGACGAGGAGCGAACCCGACGTTTGGTCTTGCGGTCCCAGGGCACGGTCTTAAGCGCTCGCAAGTTACAAGAAGCCAAAGTGCCAGGTAAGTATTTTGGTATCGCTCGTTGTTTTCGTTACGATCAAGTGGACGCGACCCATGCCCCGGATTTCTTTCAATGTGAGGGCATCGTTTTGGGTGACGACGTTAGTTTCGTCACCCTGCTTGGCCTGCTCAAGCTCTTCGCCAAGGAAGTGGCCAAGGCTGAGGAAATTCATTTCGCCCCGGCCTACTTTCCCTTTACCGAGCCTTCGGTGGAAATTCACATGAAGCATCCGACCTTGGGCTGGACCGAGTTGGGTGGGGCGGGCATCTTCCGTCCGGAAGTGACCCAACCCCAGGGTGTGGATGTACCTGTCATCGCATGGGGTTTGGGGCTGGATCGCATGGCCATGATGGCCATGGGCATCAATGACATTCGGGATCTCTTCGCTTCGGATTTGAACAAGGTGCGTTCGACGCGCATCAACATCAAGGACTGACGCCATGCCCACAATCTCCATCGATCCCCAGGATTTTCGTGAATTGTTGGGTTTTGACCTGGCCGATGACGAGCTGGCCCGTCAATTGGATTTGGTCAAAGGCGAGTTCAAAGGCACGGACGAGGACGGCCAGTGGCGGGTCGAACTCAATGATACCAACCGGCCGGACCTCTGGAGCGCCGAGGGCATTGCCCGGCAGATGCGCTCGGCCCGTGGTCGATTGAGGGATTACCCCTTCTTCACCGGTGAGTCGACTGGTGAGCTGCGAGTAGATGGCAGCATGCGTGAGATCAGGCCCTTTGTGGCGGCCTTCATCGCGCGTGGCGTCAATGTGTCCGAACGCTCTTTGGCGCAGTTGATCCAAACCCAGGAGAAGCTGGCTGAGAACTTCGGCGCCAAACGACGCGATGTGGCCATCGGCGTATATAGCGCCGAGAAGATCCGCATGCCCGTGACCTACACGGCGGTGGACAAGAACGAAGGGAAATTCGTGCCCCTGGGCTTCGAGGAGGCCATGAGTCCCGCGGAGATCCTTGAGCGTCATCCAAAAGGAGTGGAGTACCGCGGCATCTTGGCTGGATTTGATCGGGTGCCCATGTTGGTGGACGCCGAAGGACTGACCCTGTCCATGCCCCCGGTGATCAACTCCCGGGACCTCGGAGAGGTGCAGGCAGGGGACGCTGACCTGTTTGTAGAGGCCACGGGCACCGACCTGAACAAGGTCATCCTGGCCATGAACATCATGGCCTGCGATCTGGCCGACCGAGGTGGCCGTATCGAGCGCCTGCGCACCGTGTATCCTTACACCACCTCTTTGGGCGAGGCGGTCGACGTGCCGTACCGGCTTGACTGCGGCATGCGCATCCCGCGATCCGAATTCGGTCGATTGCTGGGCGTGGACGTGACCGCGGTGGAGCTTGAGCGCATGCTTGAGACCTACGGCTGCGAAGTGCGCATTGAAGAAGATGTGATTCATGTGCAGCCGGCACCCACGCGTTTTGACTATTTGCATCCGGTGGATGTGGTGGAAGACTTCGCCATCACGCGCGGCTATGAGACGTTTGAACCCCGGATGCCCCAGTCTTTTACAACAGGCCGGGCGGATCGTCTGAGCCAGTTGGAGGATAAGGCCCGGGACGTGATGGTCGGCCTGGGCTATGAAGAGATCATCTCCAACATGTTGCTGGCTCGCGAACAGCTGCGAGGGCGCATGAATCAGCCCGATGATCTCTCCCTGGTGGAAGTGTCCAATGTCATGAACGAGAACTACTCGGCATTGAGGGATTCGTTGCTGCCTTGTCTGCTCCGAGTCGAATCACGTTCCGCCACGGCCGCATACCCCCATCGGCTGTTCGAGGCTGGAGAGGTGGCCATCTTTGACCGCGAGGCACCACATGGCTCCCATACGCGTCTGTTCTTGGCGAGTCTCTTGGCCCATCGAGAGGCCAATCTGTCCGAGGCCCACGCGGATCTGGAGTATCTGTTGCATCTGCTTGATGTGGATTGGCATTTGAAAGAAGCGGAGAATGCTTCGTTTTTGCCGGGGCGGGTGGCGCGGATTTGCGTCGGTGATCGGGATGTGGGTTGGCTGGGTGAGCTGCACCCTGAGGTCTTGACGCGCTGGGAAATCGGTGTGCCGTCGGCGGGATTCGAGCTGGACTTGGGCGCAACGGACGTCTGACAAAGACCCTTCGCGCCCATGAGCCGCATGGCTCGGTGAACGCCCGCCTTAATTCGTGGCGCAAGACCGGGCGCAAATGTTGCGACAACAGACGAAGGGCAAAGAACAATCCGGGTGATCGCCGCCACAGATCGCCGAACACATGTTTTCTGCTGAGCAATGAGCCCCGGCGGGGCAATCCAGATCGCTTGAGCAATAGATGCTGTCTTGG
>JAUVAM010000542.1 GCA_030591745.1 Deltaproteobacteria bacterium | reverse complement strand
TGCATAATCAACTCGAAGCCATCGAGCCTGGCCCCCGCCCTCTGCTCGGCGTCCTGTAGGAGTTTTTTGGGGGCCCGCTTCGTGTATGAGAAATCCATCGGGTAAACCCAGGCCGTGTCATCATCTCCCACGGCCAGGTATTCACTGTCCGGCGTAAAGTCGATATCCACCATCTCTGATTTTCCGTTAATGATCAGCAAAGGCTGGCCATCTTTGCTCGACCAAACCCGGACGGTCTTGTCGTCACTCGCCGTAGCCAGCAGACGCCCATCCGGCGACCAAGCAACCTCGTTGACCCACTGCCTGTGCCCCCGCAAGGTCAATTGCCGCTCCCCGGATCGGGCATCCCAGATGATGACCAAAGAATCCTTGCCGGCCGTCACCACGTGCTTGCCATCGGGAGAAAACGAAATATCCGACACCCAGTCACTGTGTCCCTTCAGGCTTATTTCCTCCTCTCCGGTCGAAATGGACCATATCTTGCCCAAACCCTCACAGGCACCCGAAGCCAGTCGCAAACCATCCGGCGAAAAGGCCACCCCGTGGACCATTTTCCCATGGCCCTTGAAGATGGCGACATTGCGTCCATCCTTGACCTGAAGCAAACGAATCAGACCATCCACCCCGGCCAGGGCCACCAACTTCCCATCCGGCGAGAAGGTCACATCGATGCAACCGGTACCCTCCGGTCTCCACACCGACAAGCAATCACCCGTCAGTGCATCCCACAAACGCACGGTTTGATCTCTTCCGGCGGTGGCCACGGTGCGCGAGTTGGGTGCAAAACGCACTCGGGTCACCAATTGCTTATGCCCTCGCAAGACATGCACTGCCGCTCCGGTGGCCAGGTCCCAGACCCTGGCGGTCTCATCCCAGCCGCTGGTCACAAGAAAACGTCCATCGGGGGAAATGTCCAAGGAATGAATGATCGAGCGATGGCCGGTCATGCGAGTCAGGGGCCTGGACGCCGACAATCTCCAAATTTTCACAGTTCTGTCATAGGAAGCGCTGACAAGAAATTGACCGTCGGATGAAAAAGCCAACTCCTTGACAAAACCCTCGTGGGCATCCAAGACCGTCTGGCGCTCTCCGGTTTTTCGATCAAACAACATGATGTTGTTGGTGTACCCCGCCGTGGCGATTTTCTGTCCATCCGAGGAAAAGCCCAGGCAGGTCACTCCTTCTTGCTGAGCGTCCAAACTGCGTAGTTTCTTCCAGGTTTCAGATTCCCAGACGATAACTTTTCCATCCTTACCGGCAGACGCCAGAACCTGGCCGTCGGGGGAAAACCGAAGAGACAAGATGTCACCAAAATGCCCCTCCCAGACGGGACCGGGGGTCCCATTCAAAGCCCAGGTGCGAATCACGCCGTCCGATCCGCCCGAAAAGAGGGTATGGCCGCTTGGAGAAAAAGCAACCGCCGAGGTTCTCCCCCCTTGCGCCGAGACCCGAGTCAACTGCCTTCCGGTCGTCAGATCCCAGACATGCAGGACACCCGATCTGCTACCCGTCACAAGAGTCCTTCCGTCGGGAGAAAAGCTCATCGCCATCACGGAAGATTCTTCACCCCTCATCTCCTGCAACAATTTGCCTGACCGGGCATCCCAAAGTCGAACAAATCCATCCCGCCCACCAGCGACGATCCAATCCTCGGATGGTGAACACGCAACTGAATAGATCGGCACAGAAGAGGCCTGAAGAAAACGAAGCCTTTGTTTTTTCTCAATGTCCCAAATGGTGACGCGGCCATCATCATCCCCTGTGGCGATTCGGCAGCCGTCCGAAGAGATATCCACCGCATTGACAACCGCAGCAAGTTCGATCACCTTATCCAATGCAACCCTGGGCAGAAAAGAAATCCGATAGAGCAAGGAGGCACTACGCAACAAAGTGGACTTGCTGGCGGGATTGACCTGCCCGAAGCCCGCATCGTAACCAGGAGCCAAGGGATGCGCGGGGTTGCTGAACAAGGAAGCCGCCGCATAGATGCCGGCCGAAAGCGAACGCCCCTCCCTCAACAAATTCTCGGCCTTGTCCGCTTGCGCATAGGCCAAATGAAAACTAGCGATCCGGGTCGCCTCCTGTTCTTGCACCTGGGCCAACTCCGCGGACCGCCTGGCATGCGACTCGGCACGAAGAGAAAAGGAGACGACCACCAGCGCGATCACAATCGAGGCCAAGGCCAATCCACCGGCAACAAAAAGCTTCTTGTTCTTTGCGGCAAAACGCTCAAGCATCTCCCAGGAGCTATAGGAATAGGCCTGGACCCGGCCCCCGGTCATATACGCGTTGATTTCTTCCGTCATCTCTGCTGCGTTTTGGTAGCGATCATCTGGATTTTTTTGCAGCGCCTTCTTGACCACGGCCGCCAACTCGGCCGGTGCCTCGGGACTGGCCAACCTCACGGACAAATAGCGTCCATCGATGATGCGATCGACGACGTCTACCCAATGATGGCCCGCAAAGGGCCTTTTTCCGACCAGCATTTGGTAAAGCATCACGCCGAGAGCCCATACATCCGAGCGCTCATCCACCTCTTCAGTCGAGCCGCGCGCTTGTTCCGGGCTCATGCAGGACGGGGTCCCGACCAGGGTGCCGTCGGCGGTGGCGTGTTCGCCCGTCCCCAGGTGGTCCATGCCCATTTTCCCGTCCACCCAAGAGTCATCCTTCCCCCCGCCAATCTTGGCGACTCCCCAATCGACGACCACGGCCTGTCCATGCTCTCCCAAAATTACGTTGCTCGGCTTGATGTCCCGATGGACGACGCCTCGGCTGTGTGCGTAGGTGATGGCGTTACAAACATTCCAGAAAGCCCCCAAGAGCCCCATTCGCTCGCCCAGGCCACTGCAAACGCCCAGCCGCTTTCCCAGGGTATCACCGCTAATAAACCGCATGGTGTAGTACAGTTCGCCTGATTTTGTTCTGCCCAACTCGTAGATCGGCGTGATGTTGGGATGCTCGAGTTGACCCGTCACCCGCGCTTCCCGCAAAAACCTCAGCATCTTCCTGGAACGAGATGTCTTGACTGAATCGGTTGAGCCCTTCTTGGATCCCGGATCGGGAAACTTAATCTGCTTGAGCGCCACCTCGCGACCGATGTGGCTATCAAAAACCCGAAAAACCTCCGCCTGCCCACCACTGCCATGAAGAGTCGATTTCAAATAACGCTCATCTTCTCTCAAGCCCAGACCATCATCCGGTACCAGGACCGCATCATGGGTCGAGAGACCTGCTCTCGATGACTCTCTTGATTTCGAGGCATCCGCAAGGGTGTCGGTAACGGTCTTGGCCGCCGGGTCGCAGTCATCCAATTCAACGGGGTCTTTTGATTCTCGGGTCACGTCTTATAGCGTATCCACATCAGACCCATGGGTGTCAACGACATCGACATGACATCATCCAGTCTGGTATCGTGTATCCACAGACAGCAAGCGAAAAGGGGCTCAAGGTTCGTGACTGAAAAGATTGCCGGTTACATTCTGGAAAAGAGAATTGCCCGGGGCGGCATGGCCGAAGTTTACCTGGCCAGCAAGGAAGGTCCGGAAGGTTTCAAAAAGCAAGTCGCCATCAAGCGCATCCATGAACATTTGACCGACCACGCGGGCCTCAAGACCATGTTTT
>JAUVAM010000142.1 GCA_030591745.1 Deltaproteobacteria bacterium | reverse complement strand
GGCAATTGGCAATGTTTCGGGTCGTAGCTTTCCACGCGGCAGGTCCCTCTTTCCAAAAAAGACAGCAATTTCGATGATTTCTCGCCCCAGAATGGAATCTAAAAAAACCACTCTATCTAGTACAGTTTGGCCATTTAACCACCACATCTTGGGGTGTCAAGTCATTTTTCCTGTGCGTCTTTTTCGGGTGTGATTCCAACCACATGCGAAGATGAATCTCGAGGGGATTCTCGACAAAGACACCGAAAGGATTTTTGCCGACTTGATTGAGGGGGGAAAGGGACTGTATGATCGTGCGATTGCTGGAGGTGTCATGGTCCAACAAGGTAAAAAGCCGGATCCCACCCGCGTGGCGCAGCGGCCCAAGCCCGCCGACAAAACAAAAGTAGCACCCAGGCGAGCGGCCGGCGGTGACAAGACCAAGGTAGCCCCCAAGCGAGCACCCGGCACCGACAAAACAAAAGTTGCCCCGAAGCAAGCACCCGGGTCAGGCAAGACCAAAACAGCCCCGAAACAGCGTCGGCCGGCACCGAAAAAACCAGAAAAAAACGTAGCCGAAGAACTGGAAGACAAGGAATTAGCAAAAAAGATCGCGGGTGTTCAGGAGATCTTCAAGCAATTCGAACGCTCCTTAAAAACCATCGGTCTCTATCGACACAACAAGGCAGGGTACCAAGACTATCTGGAACCAACCTACAGGGTCTTTTCGGCCTTTTTGGAACAGCACGAAAGCCTGTCTTTGCACACGGAGCAGCTTGGCTTCAAATACGAAAAGGCCTACGTCTATCACGACGAGCCCACCGAACAAAACGTGGCACACAAATTCTACCGGGACGGCGTGCGCATCCTGGTGTTCCGCAAGGGCCTGACCGACGAAGAGTTGCTCAATTTCACCCTGATCTGCCTGGCCAACTTTCACACCAAAGACTACATCCACGACGACATGGTCAGCCTCTTGTGGAAGCAAGAGTTCATCAACATCGAATACGTGGTGGTCGACAGCTTTGCCGTGGGTGCCGAGGCCGAAGAGGACGCGCGCATCGAGGTTGAAAAAATCGTCAACTACCTCTACCAGCGTCTCACCTCCAAATCCGCCGACGCCGTCGCGTTCGCCCGCATTTCGCTCGAAGACCTGGACATCGAGTTGGAGGACGTGGAACAAGCCAAGGGCGTGACCATCAAAGGTTCGCCGTCCTCGCCCGAGCAGAAATCTCGGATACAAATCGAGATGGCCGACGAGAACGAGCACAAAATGCTGCCCAAGCTGGTCAGCATCATCTTCCGCGTACTGGAAGAAGAGCTGGACGAAGATTTGGGCATTGCAATCAGCGAGGTGTTCACCCAACTGCTTGACTCCATGCTCATCCACGAGGACTTCCGCAGCATCAACCAAATTCTGCGCAAGTTTAAAACCACCACCCGCAAGAAACTCCCCCCGGGGAATCTGGAGATCATCCAAGCCCTGGAGGAAAACTTCGCATCCCGCATGGGCGAATCCGAACGCATTGAGCAGGTGGGCCAAATCTTAGACACCATGCCTGAAATCAAAGAACCACAGGAGGTATATCGCTACCTGACGCGGCTGGGTGAGAACGCCCTTGGCGTCATGCTGCAGGTACTGGAAAGAATGGAACGGGTCGAGGCGCGTCACCTGGTCTGCGATGCCATGGCGGTCCTGGGCAAGGATCACGTAGATGCCTTCATCCGCCGCTTGCAAAGCAACCGGGCCAACCTGGTCCGCGACATGATCTACATCATCGACAAGCTCAACCCGGACGGCAAGCTCAAAATCATCGCCAGGCTGCTGGATCACCCCAACCTGGCCATCCGCCTGGAGACCCTGCAGACCCTCGGAGGCAGTGGGGATGAGGTCTGCCGAGCCTATGTGCTGAAGGCCCTGGAGGATTCCGACCTGCAAATGCGCGTCAACGCCGCCCGGATGCTGCCCAACTTCGATCTGCGAATAGCCTTACAGACCTTGATGGCCATGGTGAAGCACCAGGATTTTTCAAAGAAACACAGCCAAGAACAGTCCGCCCTGTACGCGGCCTTGGCCAGCACCAACACCAAGGAAGCCATCGAATACTTCCGCGAAGTGCTGCACTCTTCCAGCATCGTGCACAAGAAAAAACTGATCGAGGTCAAGCGGGCCCTGATCAATGGCTTGGCATTGTCCGGTGCCATCTCGGCTTTTAAGTTTCTCAAAGCCGAGTTGGACATCGGCATCAAAGATGAAGAAGTGGCGCAGGCGGCCGAGCGAGCGTGCAACTCGCTCCGCGGCAAGCTCCTGGGCACCTGAGCAGGAGACAAAGGCCATGTCGGACAAAATCCAATTCCAGCAGGCCCTGAAAGACATCCCCGACAGGGTGGAGCTTGGCCGCTCCTACGAAGAAAAACTACAGACCCTGGCCAGGACCCTGGTGGGCGGCCTGTACATGCTCATTCGCAACGTGAAGCTCTACGAACCAGAAAACGAAATCTTCGGCAAGCCTTTGGAGCAACTCAAAGACTGCATCAACACCATTGTGGCCATGGACGAGTCGGTCAACTTGCAGGGTGCCGGCGCGGCCATCTACCTGAACAACATGCTGGTCAAGATCGACATCAAGTCCGTGGACAACGTGAGCTATCTGCTCACCGAGTTCAAAATACGCGGCATCGGCGGCTTCATCCTGAGCTCGCCGGTGACCGTCCAAGAGCTTCGCAATTTCATCTACATCTTCTCCCAGGACGTGAGCGGCAAAGTGGGCGAGCACGGTGTCTCAGCCCGCAAGTTGCAGGCTTTGAAACTGCGCCGATGGGAGAAAATCCAGGAGATCCTCGAAAACCAGGAACAATCGGATCACGACGACCGCAAGGTGGACCGCAAGCGCTACGCATTGACGGTCTACGCCCGAACCATCTACTACATGCGCAAGTACATCGCCGGCCTCAGGGGCGACGGCCCCTCCATCTCCGTGGGGCGCGGGGGGCGCATGATCCAGGACCTGGTGGACCTTTCTCACGGCCACCGCTCTCATTTCCTGGGCATGACCACCCTAAAAAACGATGACGAGTACCTGGCCTTCCACGCGGTGAACGTGGCGCTGATGTCCATCGTTTTTGCCGCTGAGCTGGGTCTCAACAAAGCGCAACTCCGCGACCTGGGACTGGCCGCCCTTTTCCACGACATCGGCCTGGTGGACGTAGATGAAAACCTTTTACAGAAACGGGGCAAGCTGGCACCTGACGAGGCCCGCAAGGTGCGCAAGAGCCCCATCTACTCCGTCAAGCGCATCATCCGCAATCGCCTGCTCAACCGCTTGACCATCCAGCGCATCATCACTTCCTACGAGCACAAGACCGAATTCGGTACCCCGTCAAAGACCTGAAGGGCAACATTTCCTTCGTGGTGCCCAGGGCTGACCTGGGTAGTTTTTCCAAGATCATCGCCATCGCAGACACCTACGACGCGCTGACCTCGCGGCGACCCTACAGGGAGTCCTATAGCCCCGAGATCGCGCTGTCGCTCATGTGGACCGAAATCAAGCACAAATTCGATCCCGAATATCTATCCGTTTTCATGAACGTCATGAAACTGCCTTCCGTCCGTGTGCTGAGTCAGCAAGGCGAGAAGGTCGTCATCTTCTGAGGCAAGCTATGTTCAAATCTCACGTACAAATCACCGTCTTCATCCGCAACAAACCCGGACGCTTCGCTGAGCTCTGCGATCTTTTGTTTTCGCGCGGCGTCGACATCCGAGCCATGACCGTCAACCCGGACTCTGACTTCGGTGTGGTACGCCTGGTGGTGGACCAGATCGAAGAGGCTGCCGAGGCTCTGCACGAAGAGGGTCTGATGTTCATGCGCAACGAGGTGCTCATCGCCGAGGTACCCAACCGCCCCGGCATGGCCGCCGGCATTGGTCACCGTCTGGCCCAGGCTGGCGTTAACATCGAGTACACCTATTTTTCGGGCGGCCAAGAAAACTCCATGGCGCTTCTGATTTTCAAGGTGACGGATCTGGAAGGGGCCATGGAGAAACTCGCCGATCCCAGCGGCACCTACAACTGAAAAAAGCGCCTTTCAGCCCAAGGTCTTGCTGATGATGCGCAGCACCTCTTGAGAAAACAAGAGGGTCAGGTGGCCGCGATAACGAAGAATGAAGTTGTCGCCCACCGGACTCAAGCCGCAATGCCAAGGCAAGACATAGGTGTCGTGGGTGCTACAGATGCCGATGCTGGTCAAACCCTTGGGCTGATGACGGGCGTTGATCTGCTCTAAAAAAGCGCTGCCTCGACGCATCTGCCGTCCGTTATGTCCAGGTGCTATCCAGGAGATGGCCGAGCCCAGGTGGGGGGTGGCCAAGGTGACCACAACTTTGACCTTTTCACCCAAAGCATCTGATTCGGCCAGCATGCGAGCCAACAATCCACCCATGCTGTGCCCCACCAACACCACCTCCGTGGCCCCGCAATGCCCCATCCACTCCAAGATGCGAACCCGATAGTTCTCCGCCAAGTGATCCAAGCTGGTCCAATAAGCCACCGGAGACAGAGCCACAACCGGATCCGCCAGCCGCCGCTGCAGGCGCCGATGCAAGAAGCGCAGGGTCAAAGCGTTTTCCATGTAACCGGGCAGGAGAACCACCAGGCGGCGGCCCCGACGCACCGCTGGGACCGAGGCCGAACCCACCAGGAAGCCGAACATGAAACTCAACACGACCCAGGCACCTGAGACCCACTCCATCAACAAAGACAGCACATTGCCAAGTAGCCTGCCAGCCAGGGTGTCGTGAGGTCCTCGAGTCCCGCCTCCCGGGAAAACGAACCAGGCAAAGGGCGAGGTCAACAAGACCAGAGCCCCGGCCATAAGAAACGGTGAAAACAAGACCAACAACAACAGAGTTCCCATCAAAACACCTTCTTCAAGCTGGCGGCCACGCCGTGATCGAACTCATCGTCTGAACCAAAACCAACACCATAGTAAAGGTCAAACTGAAGCAAGTCGAGAATCAATGCATGGAAGCCCAGGCCGAAACTGTTGGCCACACGAAAAACAGGTTCGCCCCCTGCCGCGGTCCTGTCCAACTCGCCGAAAAATGCCAAATCGTGAAAAATGCCCAACTTGTACAGATCCCGGGAGAGAGAGAACCGAAACTCCAGGCTCAAGTTGCCAACCTGCTGTACATAGTTACGTCCACCGAAAACACCTCGAAGGTACCGACCACCCACCGGTTCCTCATCGTCGAAGAGCACATCCCCCCAAAGCCAAACACCCCGCGAAGCCACAACCAAATCGTGCCAGCCGAATTCCAGCAGAAGATGGTAGCGATAATCCAGCTTGCCCAGCGCGCGATCGCCGTCCACCCAGGATTGCCTGCCCTCCAGCGTCAACAAGTGACGCCTGTCTCGTCTCTCCACCCTGGTATCAAAAACGAATTCCATCCGCCCGGTGATGAAAGGCCGGAACCAGCGCCCGTCTTCCACGCTCAGGGCCTCACCCTCGGCAGGCTCCAGCCCGAATATAAACTTCTCTTGCACCCCGCCGCCCATGGAGAGCATCAGGCCCGGCACGAATTCGTAACCCAAATTCAGCGAACCCTCCAGGCGCTCCGAGTAAAAAATCTCCAACATCAAGTCCTTGCGCTGTCTACTGAGCAGGTCACTCTGCAAAATCAAAAAGGGCCTGAAACCACGGCCCACCAAAGCCGGCGTGTAGTAACGCAGTTCGCCGATGGCACGGGAGACCGCCAGATAAGGGTCTTCGTCGACGATCTCAGAGCGTAATTTTAAGCCCCCGCGAATCCTGGCCCGCCAACGATCATCATCGAAAAACAGGCCTTGTCCCTTGTAACCCAGACCCAGTTCCAATCCATCCGGAAAGTCGTACCCCAAATCCAAACCTGGGCCCACGTCCCACTCGGCCTTGCTCACTCGAATACGCAGCTCATAGGCACAGCTGGGTCGCACAAGGGCATAGCCCTTGATGGCGGCCACTTCGCCCAATTGAGGTCCATGGTGCTTACCGCCAAGGTCCCTGACGGGCACCAATTCGTATTGCACATCCGGCAAGCCATGATTCTTGGAAAGTCTTTTCAGCTGGCGATCCAGGTAGGGTTTATTGAAAACGTGGTGGGGCAAGCTGAGTTCCAGCTTCAGGCTCAGAGCCCGAAGACTGCCCGTGCCCATGAACACGATCTTCTCTAAGCGACCCTCGTCCACCTGGATCAACAAGTGATCCTTGCGACACGCAACTTCCACCTTGGCCAGACTGTAACCGGCCCGGCGCAAAAAACTCTGCAGCTTCTCTCTCACCAGTTTTGCTGTCGCCGCATCGGGCCGCACCGGCTCTTTCAATTGCAGGATGGCCAGATAGCTCTCATCATTGAAAACATGATTGCCCCGGATACGCAGCACCTCGCCCAAAGGCTCGGCCGCAAGCCATCCAGTGCCCAGCATCAGCAAAACCAGCACCAAAATTGTCCGACCCTTGATGTCCTCAGTCATGGGAAGACCGGCGCGCCAGCCCTAAAAACAACAAGGTAGCGAACAAAAACATAACCCCAAATCCCGGCACCCGGCTTGAGCCACAGGCGCAACCGCCTTCGATGCGCCCATGTGGCCCTGTGCTTCCATCGGCCGTCTCGCTCGCATCCCCCGGCCCTCCGTCTTCGGTTCCCGCATCTTGCCCGCCGGCATCTTGCCCGCCGGCATCCTCGCCCCCGGCATCCTCGCCAGCGTCTTCGCCCCCGGCATCCTCAAGCCCCGCATCCGGCGGATCCCCGCAAGGCGGCTGGACACAGATCGATTCGAAGTCCCCGGTGGCCACCAGGGCATAACCTTGCAGAGTGGAGGGATAGGGACTGGTTTGCCCGTTGCCTGGAATTTCTCTGCCGACGACTCGCAGGGTCAGATCCTGGCGGGAAGAGAGCTGCAATATGATCTGCTCCGCGGGATTGAGGCTGTCCGGCCCTTGAGCACCCGCGGGCTGGGAACGATTATTCTGCATGGCGACGTTGCCCTTGTAGATCTGTCCAGTCTCGTCTTCGCACTCCAAATCCAAGTCGTTAACCAGGGCCCGCCCGCTGCCCGCCACACCGGCCGGGTCGGTCCACACCAGGGTCAACCTCAAGGGACGAGCGGCCGAGACACCATACAATACGAAACTGTGGCTCTGTCCTTCTTCCAGGGCCGGCTGGTTGGCGGCGCCCCGATCCTGCCCATCCCCCCAGCAGTCATTAAGCATGGCCAGGCGATCCGCGTCTCCGGGGAAAAACAGGCTGCGGTCCAGTTTGAGCAGGCCCCAGCCTTGTATCTGCGTGGGGGCCGGAGCCAGATCCGCTATCTCGAAAAACTCATCGGTCACATTGTAGAGCTTGCCGACGATGGACTCGGCGGCATTGAGCAAGACAGCCTTGAGCAAGGCGGCGGAGGGGGCAAAACCATCATCAGCCACTGGCTGACCGCTGGGGTAGTAGCCCTCGACAAAATACTCCCGGGCCAATGCGGCCGCCCCGGCCACCAGGGGCGCGGAAAAGCTGGTACCCAGACGCTTCAAGGAGTCCACCGCGCAGTTGTCGTTACCCGGATCGGTGGTGGAATCGGCGGTGGGTTGACCAAAAATATCCGTCCCGCCCTGCTCGATCCAGTCGGTTTCCGCCGCCGACAAAATGGCACCGGGCGCTACCAGGTCAGGTCGCAGGCGCCCATCGGAAGTCGGCCCCTGAGAAGAAAAATGGCACACGCCGCGACCCATACGTGCACCGGACAAAGAAGCCCCAACCACCAAGGAATTCTTCGATGTCGAGCCGATGCCATCCAAACTTTCCGCATCCGGACCCAAATTGCCCGCCGAAAACACGATGAGCATGTCGGGCATGCGCCAGGCTGCCTGATCCACCTCTCGGCTGTCGCCGCTATAACTCGT
>JAUVAM010000285.1 GCA_030591745.1 Deltaproteobacteria bacterium | reverse complement strand
GCCGACCTGAATCCTTGGACTGCTCTCCCGCCGAGAAGCTGAGCTTTCCCTGCTCCAGGGTGACCCGGCTCCAGGAATTGGGCACCTTGTGTCCTTTGCGCCGATACCTGGTGTAACTCCAGGCATTGATAAACTCTTTCGGCAATTCCATTCGCTCTCCCGGGGCCTCGACATCAGCCCCTGATGATGATTTGCAGGCCAAAACAGGCAAGATAAACATGAAGGACAAAGCAAGACACAAGTTGCGCATTTCACCTCCTTGGGTTTCATTGACTCAAGAACAAGTCAGAATACTGCCACACTTTGAAAACACGCTGAAAAATAATTCACGCATCCCAAGACCTCCCTACCGGTCCCTGTTGGCCTGTGACATACTATCCCCATGCGAACCATGACCCTGACCCTATTTTGCGCCGCCTTGCTCATCCTCCAAGCCTGCGGTGACTCCGCACCCGGCACCGATGCGGGCCTTGAAGATGCGGGCCTTGAAGACGCGGGCCTTGAAGATGCAGGCCTTGAAGACGCGGGCACCGAAGATGCAGGCACCGAAGATGCGGGCATTGAAGATGCAGGCACCGAAGATGCAGGCACCGAAGATGCGGGCATTGAAGATGCAGGCACCGAAGATGCGGGCGTTGAAGACGCAGGCGTTGAAGATGCGGGCACCGAAGATGCGGGCACCGAAGATGCGGGCGGCGAGGATGCAGGCGGCGAAGACGCGGGGGCCGATGAAGATCCGGGCCCGACGAACCACATATTGGGCTACGCTTGCGTCGAGGGCGATCAGGGCCGACCCAAGGGCGGCGGCGAGGGCTACGATGCTTGGCTTGCCAGCTCGGGCGACAACACCACCTTCGTCCAAACCAAAGCCGAATTGCTCCAGGCCCTGGCCTTGGCCACCCCCGGCGAGATTGTCTATGTGGACGACAACGCCGTCATCGATCTGAGCCTTGAACGAGACCATCAAATCGAGATCACGGACGGGGTGACCCTGGCTTCGGGGCGGGGGCGGGGCGGCTCTTTGGGTGCCCTGCTCTACACGGAGGATCACGACACCCAGGTCTATGCCGCCAGGGCGCTTTTCGTCATCACGGGCTCGGAAGCCCGGGTGACGGGCCTGCGCATCCGGGGGCCGGATCAGGAAGTGGGCGAGACCTACGACTCCCCCCTGGCCGTCGGCATCCGCACCCCCTACTCAACAACCATCGACCACACGGTAGTGGAAATCGACAACTGCGAATTGTTCGGCTGGACCATCGGGGCCGTCGAGATCGGCGGCACGGACCGGGCCATGGTGCATCACAATTACTTCCATCACAACAGGCGCGCCGGCCTGGGCTACGGCGTGGTCTTGAGCTACGCCTACCCCATCATCGGTGCCAACATATTCGATCACAACCGCCACGCCATCGCGTCCACGGGCTACCCCACAAGCAGCTACGAAGCCTGCCACAATTTGGTTCTGGCCCACGCCACCTCCTTCGGCTTCGACATGCACGGCGGCTTTGACAAGGGCTTCTACCCGGACACGGCAGGCTCCACCATCCTCATCCACGACAACATCTTCTTGGCGGCGGGCGTCGACGGCGTAGGCATCCGCGGCGTGCCGGACACGGAGGCCCGGATCGACAACAACCGCTTCGTCCACAACTCGAGCCACGCCTTCCCCTCCGCCATCTGGCAACGGCTGTGGCCGGAGGCCCCGGACTGCCTGTACACCGGCGGTTGCGTGCTCAGCGACTGGGCGGGTCACCCGGGTTACCTGTGGATGGAAGACCGAGACACCTGCCGGGATGCTTGCAGCCCCTATATCAAACTCAGGGACCCCTCGGGCCTGGTGGACATCAGCTGCTCGGGCAACAGCTTTGGACAAGCCCACCTGCCGGCCTGGTTCGCCTCCTTTGGCGGAAGCACTTATTGGCAGTTTCGGGACTTCGCCTCCATCGCGCCACAAAACATGCTCTTCGGGGACTTGGACGGAGACGGCAGACAGGACGGCTTCGTGGCATCGGGCGGCACCTGGTATCTGTATCCAGGCCTCAAGCTGCCGGCCCAAACAATCAACAGTTCCTCGGCGCCCCAGGCGGACTTGGGCCTTGCGGATTTTGACGGCGACGGACAGGCCGACGTGTTCTATGCCGACGGCAGCACCTGGCGCGTATCCTGGTCCGGCACCTCCGGCTGGGCCAACCTGAACACCTCGACTCTGCCGCAGGCCTCCGTGCATCTGGCGGATTTCAACGGCGATGGTCAGGCCGATGTCTTCCGCGCCAACGGCAGCGACTGGCGAGTCGTCTGGTCCGGCAGCAATGCCTGGCAGATCCTCAACAGCATGACAGAGCCGCTGTCTGAACTCCTCTTCGGGGATTTCGACGGCGATGGCGCCACCGACGTCTTTCATGCAAACGGCTCAAACTGGCGGGTTTCCTGGTCGGGAAGCAGCGCCTGGACAAACATCAATACTTCGGGCATCACGGAAGTCGCCGTGGCCGACCTGAACGGAGATGGCCAAGCCGACATCTTTCGCGCCAATGGCACCTCCTGGACCGTATCCTGGTCGGGCTCATCCGGCTGGCAAACCCTCCAAAACTTGCCTGAAACCATGGACACTTTGCGATTCGCCGACGTCAACGGCGACGGAACCGACGACATCCTGAGCCTGAGATAAGAAAAAAACCGCAACCTGAAACGACCAAGAAACTTCTACGAGCCCGGCCCGAAAGAGCCACCCTGGCAATGCGGCCTGCCGGGCGGCAAGCTGGATTGCATCGTCGACTGGGGTCGAGAGATGGGCGACAGTTACAACAGCATCCTCATCGTCAAACGCACCGGCGGCCGAGTTCTTGATCTCTACGACACACCCTTCGATGCGGTGGCCGTACGACGGGACGGCAAACGATTGTATGTACAATTGGAGACAAACAGGGAGCGACAGGAAAAAGCATACTCGCTGCCTTCGGGCAAGCAACTCAAACAATTTCCCCGTCCTCGCAAGGACGAAGTCGTCATGCTCGATGTCTGGATGGGCAAACTCTACGGAGGGGGCAAGCTCAAAACCTCGCGAAGCATTAGCTTAGACTGCGGAGCGGACCCTCCTTTTTTGTTTGCCGATTGACAGCCCTCCGCAGGCTTGCTCTTATCGGGCCATCCAGGAGAAAAACGCTTGAGAACATCAATCCTCATCGTATTGCTATCGATCATGCTGCCAAGCCTGGCCAGCCAGGCTTCAGATGGGCATGAGTTCCAGCTCTGGACCGAGGCCGGCCTGCGGTACAAGATCTCGAAGGACTTGCGATTGGGCTTCGATCAGCACTTGCGCTTTGAAAAAGACGCAGGCGAAGTCGAAAGCATCATGCCCGAGCTGTACCTGACCTATCGGGTCATCAAACGCTTGCGCATCCGACTTGGTTATCGCTTCATGGCCCTGCCCGTCACCAGCCAGGAAGACACCTACTGCGACACCGCTCATCGATTTTATGCCGATCTGCGCTATCGTTACCGGGCCAAGCCATTCCGCGTCCGGGCGCGATTGCGCTATCAAGAACAGTTCGGTTGGCCCTGGGACGAGGACGGGGACATCCAGGCCCGGCACACCTTCAGGCAAAAACTCCTGTTCTCAGTTTCTACGCCCTGGGACCTGGAACCTTTCGTTGCCGGTGAACTGTTTTTGCGCTTCGGCGATCCGGACGGGGTCTTACACAAGTGGCGCGGCAGCCTGGGCCTGAGCTACGAACTGGACAGGCATGAGCTTTCGGTCTTCTATCGAGCCGAGGGCATGCTGGACGACGAGACAGACCCTCTCTATCACATCCTGGGCCTTGCTTACTCGGTCAGGCTCAACTGACGAGAATCCACATGCTCCGCTTTCTTTCAATTGCGATTTGTCTGACCCTGTTGTTCATAAGCCGGCCGTCTGCGTCGGCCGAGTCTGACGCCAAGTCTTGGCTACTCGAACACACGCGCGTCCAGGCCCTTTGGTATATGCACTACCTCTGGGGCGAGAATGCGACCGGTCCCTACAATCGATTCAGCATCACCCGTGGCTATACGACTTTTCGCTTCACGCCCACCGCCTGGTTCGAGGCCCGCTCCACCATCGATCTCTATGAAGACGACGATGGCTGGGAACTTCGCCTCAAGTACCTTTATGGTCGCCTGCGCTGGCCTCTGGAGACGGTCATCCTCAGCGACCCCGGCCTGGAGTTCGGCCTGGTGCACACGCCCTGGTTCGACTTCGAAGGCAAGGTCAACCACTACCGAATCGTGGATAATTTCTTTCTGGATCGCCACGGCCTGCTGCAGTCGGCGGACCTCGGACTTCAAGTTTCAGGCCTCATCGGTCGAAAGCTGACCAGAGAAGGAAACTACGGCATGAGGCCGCACCACGCCGGCACCTGGGGCAGTTTCGCCCTGGGCGTTTACAACGGCTCCGGCTACAAGCGCAATGAGGCCAATCAAAACAAGGTCTTCATGGGCAGACTGACCTTGCGTCCGATCGGGCCCTGGATGCCCGGCTTTCAAGCCTCGTACTTGTTTGTGGGCGGCAAGGGCAATGTGGAAAGCGAGCCCGATTGGCTGGTCCACGATTTGCTGCTGTCCTTCGAGCACCCCTTGTTCCTGGTGGCCGTGCAGGGTGCCAAAGGCCGAGGCGACATCGCCGGTGAACGAATCGACAGCCAAGGCCAGGCACTGCCGTTTCTGGGCGCATCCGCCTTCGTCGAGCTCAAGCTGTTCTGGATTGACACCAGTCTTTTCGGTCAATTCGACTGGTTCCGCTGGGACACGGAGACCGGTCACGAACGAAGCGATCGCTTCGTCGTGGGTGCAGCCTATTATTTTTACAGGGCCTGTGCCGTAGTCATCGACTATGATCGGGAACGTTTTCTTGAGCCCGTCGCCCCCGCCGCCTGGTCGGCCAAGCTAAGCCTGCAGATCGCCTTGTGAGACGGTGAACTACTTGCGCACCCTATCCCGCGAACACGAGTACGCCGAAGAAATCAAAAAAAGTCGATTCATCTGCCGGGCAGCGCCGGTCGAGTCGCCCGAGCAAGCCATGGACTTTCTGAAGCGGGTGAGCGAGCCCAAGGCCACCCACAACTGCTGGGCCTACCTCATCGGCGAAGCCCATCGTTTTTCCGACGACGGAGAACCAGGGGGCACGGCCGGCCGACCCATGCTGGGGGCCCTTGAAAAGTCGGGCTTGGACCAGCTGATGGTCGTGGTAACCCGCTACTACGGCGGCATCAAGTTGGGGGCCGGCGGCCTGGCCCGAGCCTACGGCGGCGCGGTGGCCCACTGCTTACAAGAAGCGCCCCAGCTGGAGATTCACGCACAGGTCAAGCTGCGGCTACACATCCCCTTTGCTCACCTGGGCGCGGCCCAGGTCTTGCTGGACAAATTTCAAGCGAGACGCGGCGCTGAACAATACGGCAACGAAGGTCTTGTGCTGGATGTGGAGATTGAGGCCCGGGTCGAAAAGGAACTGCTACGCGCTCTGAAAGATGCTTCCAGCGGGCAAATCAGCGCCGAAAAGCTTCGTCCAACGCTCTGCAGCCGTCCTTGTTGGGCGAAAACGACATCAAGCCTTTGCGGATCCCGGCAAAAGACGTCTCGGGCATCCGGCCCAAGACACGCGGAAGACGCCGACAAGAATAGACCGAACCGTCCGGCATCAAAGCCATGCTGCCTCCCCCCAACTCACAAGCCGCCGCGCAAAATTCGATGCCGCCATCGGCTGCCCTCTTTATCCACACAGCCCGAACCCATTCCAATTCCCGCGGGTCAATGTCCAGGCCCGCCGATTGGGCCAATCG
>JAUVAM010000351.1 GCA_030591745.1 Deltaproteobacteria bacterium | reverse complement strand
TTGGCCACGGGCGGGCTCACCGGCTCCTGGAGCGCCACCTGGGCGTCTCTTGCTTCCTGCTTTGCGCTGCAAGCCATGGCCATCATGGCGAAAATGCTCAAGAAACAGATAGACATCCGGCGCATGTCCAACCTCCGCGTGGGTTCGAGATTGCTATGGACGCATGAAGCATCCATTTAGTCTACGGATTGTTTTAAGACTCTATGACAGGCGGGGATGCAAGGAAAGGCTGGGTGGGGCTAAAATGCTTGGGCCGTGTAGCCGTCGGTCAGGCCTCGGGGATCGCAGCAGAATTTCACCCCGTCTTTGTCGATGCAGGTGTACTGGCTGGGTTCTTCGAGTATGGGATCATTTTCGCCTGCGCGACAGTCGCCTTCAACTTCGCAGCCGAGCATGCACATTTTGGAGTCGATGGTGGCGCTTTGCCCCATGACCTCGATGGTCTGGCTGTCGGAAACCATGACCGTACCGGCCGGGCAGGTCGTCATGCCGGCGTAGTCGCCGAAGGTCGCCGAGTCGCAGATGAAGCTGGCCCCTTCGCAGGCCGTGGCCATCAAGCCGCAATAGCCGTTGGCGAAGTAAGTGGCCGTGGCCAAACCGCCGGGGTAAGAGCGCATGCAGACAAGCACGGCGCCGGTCCAGTCCGTGGGCACATCATCGCAGTTGACGATGGTGCCGTTGGCCGGCTGGGGAACCGTCATTTGTTCGCAGTCTTCACCCTCGCAGGTGCAAGATGAACCCACCCACTGCTCCGGATCCACCGTGGTTCCACCGTCTTCTTCCGTACCAGCGTCTTCTTCAGTACCGGCGTCTTCTTCAGTGCCGGCGTCTTCTTCAGTACCGGCGTCTTCTTCAGTGCCGGCGTCTTCTTCAGTACCGGCGTCTTCTTCCGTACCCGCGTCTTCTTCGGTGGCGGCATCTTCTTCGGTGCCGGCGTCGGTGCCTTCATTGTCGCTATCGCCACAGGCCACCGATAGGCTCAGGGCCAGAATCAAGCTACTGCTTATCGCGAGAAATCTCTTCATGGTGTGCATGTCCTTCCTTGTTGATTGGAAATTGTCTTATGTCTTTCGCTTCTGCTATCGCTGCTGGGGCATAAGCAAGAATTGCACCAACACAAGGAGGCACAAGAGTAGTGAAAACATAAGGTTTTATCGGTCGGTCCCCGCTGCCGCGTGTGCGAATTCGCACACGCCGTGCGGGTTTGCTCGGTGTCGGACATCCAGACTTTAGTGGCTGAGTCCGAAAAGGGCCACGCCGATGGGGATTCGGATTTTGGCTGTAAAGAGCCAGTCGTCGGCACGATGAGGGGATTGCATGAACTCGATGCCCACGATGCTCCAGCCGAAACCGAAGCCGGCCTGGAGTTCGGAGCGATCATTGCCCTCCAGGCTGAGTTGTCCCCAAAATCCCGTCCACAGATGCGTCAGTTCCACCTGGAGGCCGCCGGCAAATTCTCCGAGGCCGCCGGTGGTCAATACGCCGCCCGCGGCGAAGTACCAGGGTTCGTGTACCCATAGCCCGCCCAGGCGCAGTCGACCGAAAAGGGCAGGGGACCAGGCCGGATTGCCCAAAGGGGCGTAGCCGGCTTCTAGTTGCAGGTCCCAGCCGAAGCCCTTTCGCGCCGATTTGTCCTCAATGGCACCTAAGTCCAATCCTTGGGCCGCGCTTGCGGCCGGCAGGCAGAGGGCGAGCAAGAGGCAGAAAATCAAGCGGCGCATGGAGTATACCTCTTACTGGGTCCGGGCCCAGCGCAATTGGAGATCGACTTCGCGTTTGTTCGGCTTGAGCGCGGGCAGAAGCTTGTCGTGGAGCTGTTTGTACAGGCAGGTCTTGAGGGCTTCATCCGGCTTGGCATCGAAAGACGCCGCTACTTTGCCCTCTTCAACCCAAAAGGAAAGACTGAGGGTTTTCCCCGGCGCAAGTTCTGTCAATTGGCTTTGGCAGGCCTTCAAAGAGACCCCAAGCAGGCTTGACATGGGGCCCACCACCGCGGCGTCCTTGGCTGCGGGCCGGATGAGCAGCGCAGCCTCCATGGGTTTGAGCCCTTCGACTTCCAGCCGAAGACCCAGTGGAGCTGGGGCGGATTCTTCGGATGTGCCTTTTGTGCCGGTCTGCTCGCAGGCCGGCACAAAGAGCAAAGCCATCAGAACAAAACCCCAGGTCCCATAAGGGACCCGGGGCCTTGAATGCACAATAAGTGCAACCATCAAATCGCGTTACGGGGATTCGTTGGTCTGGCAGTCGGACACGCCGCTGTCGGCCACTTTGCAGACGTAGACCTTGCGGAGCACGCCGAACAAGAAAGCGTCATTGCGGGTGATAACGACTTTGTCGCCCACGCCAGCCACGCCACCGTACGCACAACCGCCGAACATGGCGGCCATCAGGATCACAGCACCGAGTTTTTTCAACGTCTTCATGGTTCTTCCTCCAGTGTAAGTCAAAAAACGAAAACTACTCCTGCCAATGGGCGAAGCATAAGACAATCAGGGTGGACCCTGTCAACCAAATTATTTTGGCTGAATCAAAATTTGCCCGATGGCCTGAATTCCATGGGTCATCCGGCTTGCGAGTAAGAAGTGTCGATGGTAAGCAGAGGCCATGTCCAAGGCTGATCTGAAGCCCAGTTTGTCCATCGTGGTGCCCGCTTACAACGAGGCCCGACGGTTGCCTTCCTTTTTGGAGGAATTGATAACCTGGGCTCGGGCGCATCCGGACCCGGTGGAAATCATCGTGGTGGATGATGGCTCGCGAGATGATACGGCCGAGATGGTTCGGCGAAGCGCCCAGGATTTTTCCGGGCTGCGGCTTATCGTCAACGAGAAGAACGAGGGCAAGGGCTACGCGGTCAAGCGGGGCTTGCTGGCCAGTCGGGGTGCCATCGCCATGTTCATGGATGCGGACGGCTCCGTGGCGCCCGAAGAGATCGATCTCAATTTGCCCTTGTTGAAAAATGGAGAGGCCGATCTTTTCATCGGCTCCAGGGTGCGTGGTGCCGGAGAACGGCCGCTTCAGGTTAAGTGGTATCGCAAGTTTCTGGGGCAGGTTTACAATGGACTGGTGCATCGTTTTCTTTTTGAGCAGGTGGCTGACCCCCAATGCGGGTTTAAGATGTTTCGTCGGGAGATTATTCAGCCCTTGTTCGCAAGGTCCTACTTGAACGGTTATGGCTTCGATCTGGAGATTCTCTATCTGGCTCATAAGATGGGCTATCGGGTGGAGGAGGGACCGGTGGCCTGGCGCCACATGTCCGGCTCCAAGGTGAATCTGGTCACCGACTCGGCCCGTTTGTTCGTCGATATCCTGCGTATCCGCAATTGGCACTGTACGCCGGTGCAGCGGCATTCCGACCTCATGGGCCCCGACGAATACCGCTTCATGTACGAGATGGAGACCAGCCACTGGTGGTTTCAAAGCAAGTTCGCCCTGGCCCGCAAGCTGGTCGAGTCGATCGGTGTTTCCAAACCCAGGATTTTGGACTTGGGTTGCGGCACGGGTGGTTTTTTGTCTTTCATTGAGGACTTGGGTGAGGTCCATGGAGTCGACGGGTCCGAGCAGGCTGTGACTTTTTGCCGTGCCCGGGGTTTGTCGCGAGTCGAGCATTGCGCCGCCGAGGCCGTCGATCACCCGGATGCGATTTTCGATTTGGTGACGAGTCTTGATTTGCTCGAACATCTCCCCGAACCCGAGTTGGCTTTGCAGGAGGTGCATCGCGTACTTCGTCCTGGGGGCCATTTGGTGATCACCGTGCCAGCCCACAAGTTGCTCTGGAGCCAGCACGACGAGGCGCTTGGGCATCTGAGGCGCTATGACGCCAAAAGCCTGCGGCGCGAGCTTGAGGTGGCCGGATTCCGCGTGGAGCGCATGGGTCACTATTTTCACAGCTCGGTTTACGCCGTGGCACCCATTCGCTTTCTGCGTCGCTTCCGCGTGAAGCCCGGACAGCGATCCAGCGACACCACCACCATGCCGCCCGAGCCTTTTAACGGCTGGCTAAAGAGAGTGTTCGATCTCGAGCGGGCCATGCTGGACCGGGTGCGTTTTCCTGTCGGCACCACGCTGTTTGCCGTGGCCGCTAAGACCTGAGGTGGTCTGCGTCTTGGCTTCATGCTAGCATCATGCCCATGCTGGTACGCCGCTTTATCAAGCTGGGCCTCATCAGATTGACCTTTCTTGTCATGGCCGTTTTCGGGCCCTCGTCTTGCGCGGATTACAGCATTTTGGATGGAAAATCTTGCGATGATCAGGATCACTGTGCTCCTGGCTATGTCTGCGATTTGGCAAGCCGCATCTGTGTCAGCGAGCTTGTTTCTTTGCCCATCGTGACCTACTCTTTTGAGGAAGTTCCTCCGTCCGCCTTGGTGCGGGATCGCTCTGTCTTGGAGCCCGACGTGGCCTTGCGTCCCGATGAGAGTCGCGATCCCCTGGGACTAAGCTACGATTCCGGGCGGGTGTTTTTCAGCGGGGGTCGCTTGGAGGCCAGCGAGCAAGCCAGTCAACAGTTGTCCGAAGCGCTGGTGGATACCAGTTCTTTCAGCCTGGAGATCTGGTGTGGCAGCCTCGATGGAAGCCAGACGGGTCCGGCTCGCATCGTGACTTTATCGTCCGGGGTGAACCGGCGTTCCTTGACCCTGGCCCAGGAGGGCGAAGACCTGCTCGTTTGGATGCGGAGCACGGCGACGGATGAAAACGGACAGGACTTGGCGCTTCGGCATTCGATTTTCGGAGAGGACAAGCTTTGGCACTTGCTTTTGGTCTATGACGGGGGCTCCGGTCAAGAGACCTTGTATGTCGATGGCAGGTCAGTGGCTACGGCTTCCCACACCGATGGCCAGGGGGCTGCGGCTGACTTGGGTTGGGATGTGGAGCAAGAGATTTTCGCCATCGGGGACGAGTTCGGTGTCCCCCGACCCTGGCATGGTTTTGTGGAGCAACTTCGGATTTGGGATCACGTTTTGAATTCAGACCAGGTCAGTGCTGCGTTCTCACAAGCCCTGATAGAGTAATCCTCACTTGACGATACGCGACACCTGCTTGAAAACCTCACCCTCGGCTTGACCCAACAATTCGAACAGGGCCATCTCCACCGAACTGATTTGCACCCCGGCAGCCGCCATGCGTCTCAGGCCCACCTCATTGTTGGCGGGGTTTCGGGAGCCCACC
>JAUVAM010000415.1 GCA_030591745.1 Deltaproteobacteria bacterium | reverse complement strand
GGTTCTCCATGCCCCCATCTTGCTCATCCCGGTTCGCCTGGAGCGAACGAGCGTGGCCAAGCGCTTTCGGCTTCGGGCCCTGGACCATGACCCCATCACCAACCCCAGTCTCAAGGCCTTGTTTGAAAACAACTACGGCCTGAATGTACCCAGCCTGGACGAAGAACAAGAGGCCGAAGATCAGGATTTGGCTTCGTTCTTCGACAAGTGGCGCGAGGCCTTGGCCCCCCAGCCCGATTGGCGCGTGAACTCAAGGGCCTGTTTGAGTTTGTTTTCCTTCGCCAAGATCATCATGCACGCCGATCTGGATCCGACACGCTGGCAGGCCGCCGATCGAGATCTCTTGGCCCATCCTTTGTTGCGCAGCATGGCGGGCGGCGAGGCCCCACCGCCTCCTCCGCCTGGCACGCCCGTGGCCCCCGAAGCGCTGGACGCCGTGGCCCCAAACGACAATTATCAGGTATTGGAGGCCGACTCTTCGCAGCAGCGCGCCATCCTGTCGGCCAAGCGAGGCTTAAGCTTCGTCCTTGAGGGTCCGCCGGGCACGGGCAAGAGCCAGACCATCGCCAACACCATTGCCGAATGCCTGGCCGCTGGAAAAAAAGTGCTCTTTGTTAGCCAAAAGATCGCAGCCCTGGATGTCGTCAAGCGGCGCTTGGATGCCGTGGGTCTTGGGGATTTCTGCCTGGAACTGCATTCGACCAAGGCCAGTCGAAAAGGCCTGGTCCGCGAGCTGGCCCGGGTACTGGATCGGGGCCGCTTGGAGACGGATTCAGCCGAGGCCCTGGCCGGCGAGTTATCGGAACTCAAGCAAACGCTTGGTCAGTACGCGAAGGATCTGCACGAGCCCCTGCAAGCCGCGGGTCGCAGTCCTCACCAGGCGATGGCCCGTATGGCCCGGCTGCACCAATGCCCGGACATCTTCTGCGAACTGCCCGAATCCCGCCACTGGGACGAAGAAACCGTTCGCGTCATCTCCGAGCAGATTGCACGACTCGGACGCGCCGCCGGGCAAGTCAAACCCTTGGAGCAAAACCCCTGGCGTGCTTGCCTGGTTGAGGATTTGACGACCGCCGAACAGGCCGAACTATTTGAAGTCCTGGCCAAGGCGGAAAGAAAGCTCGCCCAAAGTCGAAAAGAATCCACGAGCCTGGCCGTAAGCTTGGGAATGGAAGCCCCTTCCGACCTGACCGAGCTGGCTCAACTTCTTGCCTCCGGCGAGCACCTGGCCTCCTCCACCGGCGTGGACGAAAAATTGCTCCTGGGCACACAGTGGAACGAGTTCCCGGAGTCCAGAAAAGATCTGCTGGCGAACCTGGAAGAACTTTGTGAAATCCGCGCCTGGGCCAAGGAGCGATATCAGGCCAAACAGCTTTCTGCTCAAGACTGGCCAGGCATCCACAAGCGCGTGAAGAGCCGGCGCAGCAACCCCTTCCGCGTGTTTTTGCCTTCTCATTGGCGAGACAAGAAAATTTTCAGAGAGGCGCGGCGGCCCGAGCACCTGCCCAAGACCAAGGAAAAGGCCGAGGATCTCAAGCGTCTTGCCGTCTTTAAATCCCGCCTCGCGGAAATCAAGCAAGCGGACGCCGAGGGTCATGCTGCCTTCGGCCTCTTGTGGCGCGGCGCAAACTCGGATCCGTCCAGCCTCAAACACCTGGCCGATTGGCTGCACAAAAGCCGCCGCTTGTGGCTGGAGGGCAAGGTGGGCCAAAAGGGCCTGGAGCAAGCCCTGGAGGGCGTAGACCGGAGGCCGCTCAAAGCGCAAGCAACCAGTCTGCGTCGCCACCTCGATGCCTTTTCTTCTGCCTGGGCCTGGGCCGAAAAGACCCTGAACAGACAAACGGTCGAGCAGGAATCGAATCCGAAACCGAATGAAAATTTGAACGATCTGGGTGATCGCATCACGCGGATGCGGGCCAAACCCGAAAGCCTGCTCACTTGGATGCGTTTTCAGAGCCAGCGCAGTCAAGCCCTGGACGGTCCCCTGGCCAAATTCCTGAAAAAATCCGAAGACAAAGGACTGGATCCAAGCATCTACGCTGCGGCATTTGAAAAGCAATACCTTCGCCTGCTCATCGAGGCCGCCCTGGCCGAACGAAAGACCCTGGGCGAATTCGACGGCCGTGATCACGAAGCGTCCCGCGAGCGATTTGCTCAGGTGGAACCGGCCTGGCTCAAGCACAACCGACTGCGACTGCATGCCAAACTCAGTCAAGAAAGGCCCCTGACCCAGTTTGGCTCGGCGGGCTCTTCCCAGCTGGGCATCCTGCAAGGAGAAATTGCACGCAAACGCGGCGGGCGGCCCATCCGGCGCATTTTCGCCGATGCCGAAGAGGTGGTGAGTCGCCTGAAGCCCTGCCTCATGATGAGCCCTTTGTCGGTGGCCCAGTATTTGGCGCCCGGGGGCTTGGATTTCGACCTGGTCATCTTCGACGAGGCCAGCCAGGTGGAACCGGCCGACGCCCTGGGTGCCATCGCCCGCGGGCGGCAGCTCATGTTGGTGGGCGACACGAGACAGCTACCGCCAACGGCCTTTTTCAACCAGGTGGGCGGGGAAGATCCGGACGGCGAAGACGATGGGTCGGCGGGCCTCAACGACATGGAAAGCATCTTGGACCGTGGCGCCCAACTTTTGCCCAAGCTGGATCTGCTGTGGCATTATCGTTCGCGCCATGATTCCTTAGTGGCCTTCGCCAACGACGCTTTCTACGATTCCCGTCTGCTGGTCTTTCCCGCGGCCCAAAGACACACCGAGGACCTGGGCCTCAAGATGCTTTACGAGCCTGAGGATTTCTACGAGCGGGGTGCTTCCGACAGCAACCCAGCCCAGGCCAAGCGCCTGGCGGACTGGATCTTCGCGCAACTCAAAGCCCATCCGGACAAAAGCCTCGGCGTGGGTGCCTTCAGTCAGGCCCAACAGCAGGTGATCCTGGATGCCATCGAGGACAAGCGTCGGACGGACGACAGCTTAGAGGCCCTCTTTCATCCTGACAGGCCCGATCCCTTCTTCGTTAAAAACTTAGAAACCATTCAGGGCGATGAAAGAGACGTGATCGCGCTGAGCATCGGCTACGGCAAGCCTTCTTCGGACAAGCCGCTCAGCATGAATTTCGGGCCCTTGAATCATGAAGGCGGCTGGCGGCGACTGAATGTGCTCATTACCCGGGCGAGGGAGCGTTGCGTAATTTTCAGCTCCATCCGGCCGGAAGATTTTCGCTTGGACAACACCAAAGCCAGAGGCGTGCATGCGCTTTGCGATTATCTTCGTTGTGCCTTCGCGGAAACGACTGAAACGCGCCGGGCCGAAGTCGACGCCCCCCCGCAAGGCGATCTGGAACAAGCCCTGATCGAAGCCCTGGGTCCCGACTCCTATGACCTGTCTCCTCAGCTGGGAGGCGGCCCTTTCTCCCTGGACCTGGCCCTGAGCGATCCCGCGGAACCCGAGCGCTATCTCTTGGGTCTCGCCTGCGATGGCGCCGCCTACCGGGATGCCTGGACCATTCGAGATCGGGAGCGGGCCTTCGACGCGGTGCTGACCCGCCTGGGTTGGAGCCTGCACCGGATCTGGTCCCCGGACTGGTATCGAAGTCCCGGACTCTCCATCGAAAGAGTGCACCTGGCCATCGAAAACGCACGCAAGAAACAACATGAGCAGGCCTCCGCCAAAAAGCCCGCGCCAGAGGCTGTGGACGGGGCTGCCTTGAGAAAAGCGGACGAGCAGGCCAAGGATTTTGGTTTCGAGCCCTATCGACGTTATCGACCGAAGCGAGCGCGCACCTCGGCTCAGTTTTACAAGCTCTCCGCGGAGCGCCACGCCGGGGTGCTCTCGGATATTGTCGATGAGGAAGGCCCCCTTCATGAAGACGTGGCCATCAGCCGGTTGGCCGAATCCTGGGGGCTGGGCCGAGTGGGCTCCAAGGTGCGCAGCCTCGGACGCCGGGCCATAAAACACGCCGTCCGATATATGCCCGTGGCCCGCCGAGGGGATTTCCTTTGGCCCAAGCACCTGACCGTGCCCAAGGTCCGCTACAGAAAAGACGAAGACTTAAGAGACGCTGCCCACATTTGCCAGGAAGAACTGGGCCAGGCCGCGGTAACCTTGTTGCAAATTCAGTTCGGCATGTCGAGAGAGGATCTCTTGCAGCAAACGGCCCGGGCCTTAGGCTTCGCCAACGCCGGACGGAAAATCAAAGCCGCCGTCGAGCTCGCCGTCCACGAAGAAATAGATCGAGGCCGAATCGCCGAAGGCGAAAACGATTTCCTGCACCCACCCGACGACAAAACCCCACCCCCAAAACCCAAACCTCGACCGCGGATTAATCCCACATCGCCTCGGGTAGGACCCAAGGGCCCCGTCTGCCCAGGCTGCTCCAAGTTCATCAAAGCCAACACCAAATTCTGCCCCCACTGCGGCCTAAAAATGAAACAACCCACCTGCCCCTCCTGCCAAACCCCAGTAAAAGCCAAAGCAAAATTCTGCCCAAATTGCGGCCATTCGCTTCACTAACAAGAAG
>JAUVAM010000510.1 GCA_030591745.1 Deltaproteobacteria bacterium | reverse complement strand
TTTTGGCGCGCCATGCCCAAGTCAGGCCACGTGACCATCTTCGACCGCTCGTGGTACGGGCGGGTGATGGTGGAGCGAGTCGAGGGTTTCTGCAAGGAATTGGAGTGGCGGCGAGCTTACCGCGAGATCAACGAGATGGAGGAGCACCTGACCAATTTCGGGGTCATTTTGATCAAGTTCTGGATGCAGATCGATCAAGATGAACAGCTCAGGCGTTTCAAGGAAAGAGAGAAGACGCCCCACAAGAGCTGGAAGATCACCGAAGAAGATTGGCGAAACCGGGAAAAATGGCCGGCCCACAAAAGGGCTGTGGATGAAATGCTCTACCGCACCTCCACCACCTACGCACCCTGGACCGTGGTCGAGTCCAACTGCAAATACTTCGCGCGCGTTAAGGCCATGCGCACCGTGATCGATCGCATCGAAGAGCGCATTGCGGACTGATTATCGGGTGTCTTCTTTGAGCAGCCGCCGGCGAGTCAGGTCCATCAGGCGCTCATGGCTGCCGTGACCCTTGGGCCACTTGCTTCCTTTGCGCAGTCTTAGTTTGCGGCTGTGGCCATCGGATTCCATGAGCCAGGCCTGCTCGCGGTCCTCAAGCAGGATGGACAAAAGTTCCCAGATGCGCTGTTTGGCCGTGTTGGCCTCGACGGGTGTGACCAACTCCACCCGGGATTCCAGGTTTCGGTACATCCAGTCCGCCGAACCGATATAAAACTCGCCTTGCAGCGGATCGGATTCGCCGGCCGCGAAGTGGAAGACCCGTGAATGCTCCAAAAAACGCCCGATGATGCTGATTACCCGGATGTTGTCGCTCAAGCCCGATACGCCCGGTCTCAGGCAACAGAAGCCCCGCACCAGCAAGTCGATTCGAACGCCTGATTGGCTGGCTTTGTAGAGCGCTCGAATGATCTGGCGATCCTCAAGCTGATTCATTTTGGCCACAATGCGTGCGGGACGACCCTCTTCGGCGTTGTTGGCTTCGCGTGCGATCATCTCCAAGAAGCGTTGCTTCATGGCCATCGGGGCCACCAGGAGCTTGCGGTAGCTCTGTTTCAGGGAACGGCCGGTGAGAAAGTGGAAGAGATCCACGAGATCGGCGGTCAGGTCGGCACGGCAGGTCAAAAGGCTGAGATCCGTATAGAGACGGGCCGTGTCTTTGTGGTAGTTGCCCGTGCCGATGTGGGCGTAGCAGCGCAAGCCTTCTGGCTCATTGCGCACCACCAATGTGGTCTTCGTGTGGGTTTTTAGTCCCACCATGCCGTAGATGACGTGGACGCCGGCCTCTTCCAGTGCCTGCGCCAGGTGGATGTTGCGTTGCTCATCGAAGCGCGCTTTGAGTTCGACGAGCACCACGACCTGTTTTCCTGCTTCGGCGGCGCGGATGAGCGCGGGGATGAAGGGGCTGTCTTCGGCCGTGCGATAAAGGGTAATCTTGATTGCCGCAACTTGAGGATCGTCTGCCGCCGCGGTCACAAAGCGGTCCACGCTTTCGTCGAAGCTTTCGTAAGGATGGTGCGTCAGCAAATCCCTCCTGCGAATCAGGGCAAAAATGTCCACCGGGTTTTCGGCCAGCGAGGGTGGGGGCAAGGGGCGCCATCGGGGATAGCGCAACTCCGGTCTCGGCAGCTTGGTCAGAACCCGTAGATCTTGAAAATCCAGCAGGGCGGGCATGGCGTAAGCACCCTCATCGTCCATGCCCATCTCATCCATCAAGTAGTTGAGCATCCAGCGGACCGGCTTGGGCCCATGCTCCAAGCGAACCACCCGCTCAAAGGGGCGTTGCTTGAGTTCCTGGCTGATGAGATCCAGGAGATCTTCCGCATCCTCCTCGTCGCGAGCCACGTCGGCGTTGCGCGTGATGCGGAAAGGCATGATTGAGCGCACCTCCATGCCGGGAAATAGTTCTTCCATGTGCAGGGAGATGATGTGGCTCATGTGCAAAAAGCAGCAATCCTCGGTCTTCTTCTTTTCCCCGATCTGCACAAAGGCGGGCAGCACCTCGGGCACCTTGACCCGGGCGAACAGTCGGCCTCGTTCGCCAGGGTGGCGCAGGGTGACCCCCAGGGAAGTGGACAGGTTGGACAGGAAGGGAAAGGGGTGTCCTGGGTCCACCGCCTGGGGCGTCAGGATGGGGTAAACCCGCTCATGAAAGTAGCTGTCTACATCTCGTCGTTGCTCGTCCTTGAGTTGACTCGGTGTGAGGATATGGATGCCCTCTTCGGCCAGGGCGGGCACGATCCGTCTGGAGTAGATGCGCGATTGCTCGGCCAGCAGCTTGCGCATGACCTTGCGCACGGCGCTGAGCTGTTCGCTTGGGCTCATGCCGTCCGGTTTGCGTTTGTTGATGCCGGCTCGAATTTGCCGCCGCAGCAGCCCGACCCGCTTCATCACAAACTCGTCCAGATTGGACGTGAAGATGGCCAGGAAGTTGAGTTTTTCCAGCAGCGGCGTTTTTTTGTCCGAGGCTTGCAGTAATACCCGGCGGTTGAACTCGAGCCAACCCAGCTCCCTGTTGAGGTACTCATCCGGCCCCAGCTTGCCCAGCTTCTTGTTTTTTGTTGAGGTGTCGGAATCGGAAGCGCGCTTGTTGGTGGTCATTTACTGTTCCTTTGGTCTTAGAGGCCCTTTCCGTAGGGCCTCTTATGCTGCTGCGTCGCGCAGTGCTATTTCTTTTTTTTGCGCTTGCCCTGGCGCTTGCGAATGTCCGCCTCGCGCTCTACCTGTCGTTTGTGGTCGCCCGGATCGTGCATGGTACCGGCGCGGGCCCAAAGGGGAATTTGGCGCAAGTGATTGTAGTGTGGCCCCCTGGGGTCGGCGGCTTGGGGCTGTGTGGCCCCCAACTCCCTCCATTCCAAGCGGGTGCTGAGCCCAAAGACCAGCTCAATGAGGTCTGCCTTTTTGTGTACTTGCTGGTTTTCGCCGCCCATGGGGGCCGAGGCCTGGCACGTCAGGCGCAGGGTTTTGGCTGTGGCCTTGCAGTCCAGGTCACGCACCAACTCTCGGTGGCGCAGATCCAAGGCATCGGCCACCCGCAGTATGCCGGCCAAGATGCGAACCCTCTGCTGATCGTCGCCGTTTAAGGTTGCAAACAAGGGATGCTTGTCAGAGGGCAGGGCCTTGCGATGATAGCGCGCGATGTTGGCCACCATCAGGCGCCTGCGAGCCCCGAAGGGCAAATCCTGGCTGTCCATGATCATGTCGGCGCTGGCCTTGTGATGGGCGCGGCCACCCTGGCTCCAGCCGATGTCGTGCAGCAAGGCCGCCAAGTGCAGCCAGAATCGTTCGGTGGCGCCCAGACCATGCAGCGACTCTAAGTCATCAAAGATACGCAGCGACAGCCGAGCCACTTGCCTGGCGTGATCCGCATCGGCGGGGTCGATGTGCAAGGCCATCGCCTCGGCGGCTTCCAGTGCTTCGGTTTTTCCTGAGCCCAGATGAGCCACGGAGGCGAATCTCTGTCTTCTGGCCTCATCGAAATCGATGCCCAAATAAAGCATCTGAGCAAACTCTTCGGGGAGATCGGCCAAGCGGATGGCGTGGACCGCTTCCTCTACGTCATACTCCACCAGGACGTGCTCTACCTCCAGGCTACCCGGGCTTAGCTCCAGCAGCGCGTAGCTGGCTCGCGGATCGCCTTCGGGGCGGCCCACTGATCCGGTGTTGAGAAACATGCAATTCGTCGAGCGCAGAGCGAAGGGGCGATGGGTGTGGCCGAAGACCACCACATCGACGTCCAGCTTTTTGGCCAGTTCTTCCAATTCCTGCAATGGGGTGTCTTCGGCGATGGGCTGTTTTTGGGTGTTCTCGCATGTGTGGGTCAGCAAAATGCGCATTCCGGCCTGTTCCATGTGGAGTTCTCG
>JAUVAM010000356.1 GCA_030591745.1 Deltaproteobacteria bacterium | reverse complement strand
GGATGACACGCAGCCCGAAAAGCATCTTGCCCAGTGTTTGGCCGCCAAAATTGGCAAACATGGTCACGTAGGCCAAGAGAAGAGCCATAAACACAGCGAAGAGAATGAAAACATTGCCCAGACTGTCGGCAACCCAATCCAGCCCTGTACTCGCCGATTCGCCCAGCACGGCGGAGGACAATAAAAGCATCAGGCCCACCAGGCCGGCCACCAATAACATATCCAGGCCCATCGCCAGGCCGCGAGCCCAAAAGGGAGCCGACCAGACCAAACGACCCTGCACGCTGGGGCTACCCAGGTGAACCATCACATCCTTGGGGACTTCCACGGCCTCCACTTTGGGTGCCAGGGCAGCTTTGGGTGCCGGTGCCGCTTTGGGTACCGGTGCCACTTTGGGTGTAGGCGGGACCGAAACAACCGGTCCATCGGAATGCGGTTCGGCCAACCACTTGGGTTTGGCTTGCATCTCGCTCGGCCCATCTTTCATGGGTCGATGGCACTTGACGCAAACATGCGCCCCGGCTTCGTTGGGAAATGCACAATGGGGGCAGACCATCAGAAACCTCTTTTGTTGTTCATCACTTATCCGACCCTCGGCCCCCTGTCAAGACCGCGAAAGCGGCCGCCACCACGGCTGCGGTCTCAGCCCGCAACACGGTTTGGCCCAAACCATGGACACGAAGTCCGGCCTCGCAAGCAGCCTCCACTTCCTCCTCGGAGAAACCACCCTCTGGACCCGTCAGCACCAGGCGTCGAGACGCTTCGGATGACCAAAGATCGAGCCCCGAGGTCTTTCCCGCGTCCTGGTGCAGGATGACACCGTCTAAGCCCTGCCCTTGCTCACCCAACCAGTCCAACCAGGCATCGAATGACTGAACGGGATCCACCTGAGGCAGGGCGCTACGACCCGACTGCCTGGAGGCCTCTGCGGCGATGAGGCGCCATCGCTCCAGCCGCTTGACCGAGCGCGCCGCGTCCGGTCTGGCCACCGATCGGTTGCACAGCACCGGCATGATGCGCGTCACGCCTATTTCGGTGGTCTGGCGCACCACGTCATCAAGCTTTCGGCCCTTCAGGACCGCCACCGCCAGCACAATCTCCGGAGAATCCATCAGGATCTGAGTCGAACCTTGCTGCTCCATAACCTGCAAGACCCAATTTCCAAGCTCACGCTGCAAGGTAGCTTCAGCCCTGGTCCCTTGCCCATCGAAAACCTCCAGCACATCGCCTTCCTGCATGCGCAGAACCTGGGTCAAGCGGTGTACTTCCCGGCTGTCTAGCGTCACCGACGATGACCAGCGTTCTTTGGGAATGAGCAATCGCACCCGACTCATTCGGCAGGCATCCTCAGCCGGATGGCGCACCATTCGGCTTCCAGGTCGGTGGCCTCATGGATCAAGCCCAAGGCAGTATAAGCAGCCCTCACCTGATCCGCCTCAGTGCCCAAGATGCCGGACAGGATCAGCACCCCACCAGGCTGGAGCCGCTCCAATAGCGCTGGAGCCAGTTCCATAAGCGTACCCGAGAGAATGTTGGCCAAAACCAGATCATAGCGCCCATCCACCTGGGCCAGCTCGCCCACTTGAATCTGAAGTCGGCCCAGTAGTCCGTTTTTATTCGCATTTTCTTGTGAGACAAGGACCGCCTCGGGATCATTGTCCATGGCCAGAATGCGTGGCACCCCGGCCAAGGCAGCGGCCAGCGCCAAGATTCCTGAGCCACATCCAAGGTCAAGCAAGCTGTCCGCGGGCAAGGCCTGGTCCAATGCCTGAATACATAGCCTGGTGGTGGGATGCATGCCCGTACCGAAAGCCAGACCCGGGTCGATTTGCAGAGCCAGACCATCCTCTTCTTTAGGCTCGATCCAGCCTGGATGAATGAAAAAACGACCGATGCGCACAGGCTTGAAATGCTCCTTCCAGGACTCCGCCCAATCCTGCTCATCCAACTCCACGACCCGAAGCCGGCCCGCCGTCAGCTTGCCTTGCAAAGTCTGTAGCACCAGCTCAGCATCATCCTCAAGCGACAGGCTGCCGCGCAACTCCACCCAGCCCGTGGGCAAATCATCAGGCGGTGCCGGATGCCCGGCATCAATCCACTCCACGCCATTGCATCCGGCCAACAAAAAAACCTCCGCGGCCTCTTCGGCCCCATCGGCCGGGACGCGCAGATGGATCTGCTTCCATTTCCCGTCTTTTGTCTCTGGCGCCATGTCAGTCGGCGCTCTCTCCACGAGCATCCAGGCATTCTCGGATGGTGTGGACCAGGTCACCGATCTTGAATGGTTTGGTTACAAAGGCGTTGGCCCCGGCAGCGAGGGCACGTTTTTTTACTTCTTCCTCGGTTCGGGCGGTCAGGACGACGACCGGCAAGTCCATGGTGCCTTCAGATTGCCTGAGCGCCTCCAGCACTTCAAAACCGGTCATGCCCGGCATCATCACGTCGAGTACCACGGCGTGAAAGGAGCCACTCTGCGCAGCCTCCAGGCCTTTCTCGCCGCCCCAAACCGTGTCCACTTCCAGGCCGGCCGCCTCCAGACCCTTGCGCAAGAGAATCCGTGTTTCCGTATCATCTTCAATGATTAGAATGCGATCCAAGCTCGCGTCCTCCAGCCTATCCAAGCCAATTCAGGGCGTGACGGCTTTGAAATTTGAAAGCTTATCCTGAGGGCCCACCACGGACAAAGTGTGGGCACCGGGCAAAAAGTACTTTCGCGCCACGCCCAAAACATCCGCCGGCGTCACCGCCATGATGTGCTCGGCATAGCGGGTATGCTCTTGACTACCCAGCCCGTAGAGCTCGTTGAAGGCCACGGTGGCTGCTCGGGCCGCGGTCTTCTGCAGAGAGATTGCGTGCGTGCCCACCAGGTAGCGCTTGGCCCCGGCAAGCTCCTTGGCACCGACCGGTTTGGCCCGAACCCGCTCCAACTCCGCCAACACCGCCGGCACCGCCTCGCCGACGCGGGCCGGATCCACACCAAGATAAACCGCCACAAAACCGGGCTCGATGCCCTCCAAGGAAAAACCCGTGACAGCATAAGCCAAAGACCGCTTGTCCCGGAGCTCGACAAAAAGTCGGCCTCCCTGGCCCGCAAGAACCGCCATCAAGACTTCCAGGGGATAGCGGTCCTGGCTGCGCAGACGAGTGCCCTGGTATCCCAAAACCAGGTGGGCCTGCTGGCGACTTCGATGCTTGATCGCCATGCGCACCTCGGACTGCTTCGGCTCCAGGGGCATGACGGCGGGCGGTCCAGACTCGACCGAGGCCTTTTTCTTGCGCCCCGTGAACAAAGCCTTGATCTGCTCGACCAGGCGCTCGCTGTCCACATCGCCCACCACCGCCAAAATCATCTGCTCGGGTCGCATGTGCTTGCCATGCGCTGCGGCCAATGCTTTGCGAGAAATGCCGGCGACGCTTTGCCGGGTACCGAGCACGGTGAGTCGATACGGATGCTTGGCATAAAGAGTGGCGGTAAACTGCTCAAAGGCCAGGCCGGCCAGGTTGTCATCCTGGCTGGCAATCTCTTCCAAAATGAGCTCCCGCTCCCGTTTGACCTCTTTGTCTGAAAAGACGGGATTCAGCAGGCAGTCGGCAAACAAACCCAGGCCCTGCGCCAAGTGACGACTTGGAAATTCCGCCCGAATGCCCACGGTGTTGCGACCGGAAAACCCGCCGATGCTGCCCGCGATGGAATCCGACTCCCGAGCGATGGTCGCTGCGTCTCGCTGGACCGTGCCTTGGGTCAGCATGCTGGCCAAAAAATTGAACAAGCCATTGGATGCTTCGCTCTCGTAGCGGCTACCGCCCAAAAACACAGCCCGCATGGAGACCAGTGCATTTGTGTGATCCTCCTGGATCAACAAGGTCGGTCCCCCTCGAAGCTTGATCCGAGTGACGGCACCCGCTTGCTCCTGCTTGTCGGCCTGAAGCGCAGGCACCGCCTTGAATCCCCCCTCCACGGCCTTTCGCAAATCAGCTTCGGCAAAAGCCTTTTTCTTCTCCGCCCCCTTTTTCTCCACCTCTGGGGCCAAGACCACCAGGCTCAGCTTCTCGATTTCCAGGTAGGTCGCGGCCACCCGCATCAAATCCGCCGCGCTCACGGCGTTAACCCGGGCCAGGTAACTGTCCCCGTAAGCCGGATCGTCCATCATGGTCTGGTGATAGCCCAAGCGTCGCGCCTGCCCCTCTACGGTCTCGCGCAGATACAATACATCGGACTCGATCATGGTCTTGACCTTGGCGAGATCCAATGAACTGACCGGTACGCTGGACAACCTGCCGGCCTCCTGGCCCAGGGCCTTCACCACCTCCAAAACCTTATCAGAAGCACAGGACGCACCGATGACGAAAATCCCAGGGTCCTTCGGCGTGTAGGCATAGGCGTAGACGTCATTGACCAGATTCCGCCCACGCTTGAGCTGCAGGCTCAAACGTGCGCTGTCACCCTGCCCGATCAAAGTGGCCAACACGTCAAGCGCCGGAACATCCGCATGGCGCACGCCGGGGATATGCCATGACAACCCGAGATGGGCCTCCTGGATCTTATCTCGACCAAGCTTCACCCGCAGCTTGCGCTGGGTCGGCTCGATCACGCGATCCGCGACAGCTTTCTTGCGGGCCTTGCCGGAACGGAACAAACGCTGGGCTGCTTGCAAGACCTGGTCCGAATCCACGTCCCCGACCACAACCAAAGTCATGTTCTCCGGACGATAATGCCGCTTAAAAAAAGCCTTGATGCGGGCCTGATCCACCTTGGCCAAAGACGCATCCGTACCCAAAATGGGTCGCCCATAGCCATGCTTCCGATAGACGGTACCGAACATCATCTCGCCAAGGTAACGACCCGGCATGTCCTTGCTTCGCTTGATCTCTTCACCCACCACCTGCTTCTCCCGCTCCAACTCCTCCGGGTCGAAAGCAGCGTGCTGCACCGCATCCGCCAACACATCCAGCCCCAGCTTCCAAAAACGAGAAGCCAAGACCACGTGGTAAACAGTCTGGTCATAAGACGTCCAGGCGTTGATGTCGCCGCCCGCCGCCTCAATTTCCCCTGCGATTTCACCAACACCACGCCGCAGCGTGCCCTTGAACAACATATGCTCATGCAAATGAGCCAGACCG
>JAUVAM010000583.1 GCA_030591745.1 Deltaproteobacteria bacterium | reverse complement strand
CCTTCGTTGGCTCCGGCGTGGCCTTCGTCGGCTCCGGCGTGGCCTTCGTTGGCTCCGGCGTGGCCTTCGTTGGCTCCGGCGTGGCCTTCGTCGGCTCCGGCGTGGCCTTCGTTGGCTCCGGCGTGGCTTTCGTTGGCTCCGGCGTGACCTTTTCCTGCTTGGGCGCAGGGGGTTTGTCGAGGCCTAGTTCGCGGCGGAGGATGTCGTTGCGCATTTGTACCAAGCTGCGGGCTTCGGCTCGGCTTAGCATGTGTTTTCTGGGATAGGGGGAGTCGGCGGCTTTGGCCTTGGGACCGTAGATGTACCAGAGTACGCCGCCGGCGATGGCCGTGGCCAGGCCGAGACCCAGGACCACGCCTCCGGCGGTTAGGCCTTCGTCTTGCTCTTTTAGAAGCGGCATGGATAGGCCGCTGATAACGGCACCCGACAGGGTGAGTCCGATGCCCAGATTGCGATTGAAGCGCAGGGCGTTGACCTCTGTGTTGAGTTTTTTCAAGGTGGCCTGATCACCGGCCATCTCGGCCAAGGTCAACTCGCTGATGCGCCCACTCGTGCCTTGGACGAGACCCCATTTTTCACCCGGGCCCGGTTCGAAGACCAGGGCCCTGCGGGCGAATCGTTCTTCGGGGCTGGGACCGACCGGTGTCTCCTCGACGGGTTTCTCGATTTTGACCTCGGGCTTGGGCGCAACTTCCATGGGCTGCTTGTCGGCGATGGGGGTCTCGACCTGCTCCGGTTGACCCGACTCGTCCAGTTTGGGGGCCTGGGGTAGCTCGGGCAGGAGAAAAGTTTTGTCCAACAAGACCAGGCCTTCGTCGTCGGCTACGAGCACCACCAGTTCGTAGCGATTTTCCGCGAAGATGACCTGCAAGAAAATGGCGGCGTCGGTGCCGCAGCGCTTGGCCACGCCGCCGATGCCCTGGGGGCTCTCGGCGAATTCCAGGCCGGCCAGGCGCAGAACCCGATCCGAATCCAGCACAACTCGCTCGGGCCTTCGCTCCAGGGCCTGGATCCACCATCGCTCGAGCCCCTGCAGATTCATCAAGGCCCCCGTGCCCTCGGGTCGAATCAGGGCAATGGGATTGCGGTCACCCAGGATGTCGTCCACCACCTCGAAGGTGGCTTCCAGGCCCGTGGGTTCGATTTCCTGTGATTCTTCTTCCTCTGCCATGGCGGGATTTGTAAGCAGGAAGAATGCAAGAATGAGGGCACCTGACAGAATGCTTCGCATGGGAATCTCCTAGACGTTCTTGCACTCTATCAGCAGGGTTTTCCGCTTGCCAGTCTTCTTGACGGTACGGGTCATGCAGCCATAAGATAGGTGATCGCTTCAGGAGGCAAGAGTATGACTCACAAAGTCCTTGTGGTGGACGACAGCCTGGCGTCGGCCAGGCAACTCACCAAGTTGCTGAATGGCTTGGGTGAATATGAAGTCGTCGGCCACGCTCGAGACGGTGCCGAAGGTGTCAAGATGTTCCAACAACTTGCGCCTGATCTGGTCATGATGGACATGGTCATGCCCAAGATGGACGGCCTGACCTCCCTGCGCACGGTGATCATGCTGCAACCCAAGGCCAAAGTGGTGGTGGTTTCGTCTATGGGTGGCGTGGGCGCCAAGGCGGAAGAGGCCATGCGCTTAGGGGCGAGCTATGTGATATCCAAGCCTTTTGAGACCAAGACCTTGCAAAAGGTGCTGGACGGTTTGTTTCCCGGCACCGAGCAGGTTAAGGAGTAAGAGCAGATGGGCATCCAATTCTTCGGCGAATACCTCATCGAAAATTGGGTGGTAACCCGGGAGCAGTTGCTTGAGGCCCTGGATTTGCAAGAGTTCCGCAACTTGAAGTTCGGTGAGCTGGCCCAGCGCAAGACTTATCTGAGCAAGCAACAGGTGGCGACTGTAAACCATCGACAGTTGAGCGAAGACAGGCGATTCGGTGACATCGCCGTCGAGCTGGGTTACTTGCAGGCTGACCAGATGCTCGAAATTTTGACCCTGCAGAAAAACAGCTACTTGTTTTTGGGTGAGGCCCTGTTGGAGTTGGGTCACGTGTCGGAAGACATCCTGGAGAGAGAGCTGACCTTGTTTTCCGAGGATCAGGCCCGCTATCACCTGGGCCGGGTCGAAGTGCCCGAGCAGCTCAGCAGCCGGTTGGTCATCGGCGCTTGTGTGGATCTCACCCAGAAGCTCTTCGTGCGCGTGGTGGGCATGTTGATCAAGACCGGCCGGCCGATTTTGTTTTTGGGAAGTGATATCCCCAACAGGGAAGCAGGCTGTGTCTTGACCGTGGGTGTGCAATTTACCGGTGCCCGCGAGCTGCAGTATTTGCTCAGCGTGTCCCACGACGTGGCAGTGGCCATCGCCTCTCGTGTTCTGAAGGAAGACGCCACCCGCGAGTCCTATGAGCTGATCGAGGACGCGGTGCGAGAGTTCTGTAATTTTGTTTGCGGCAATGCCTCGGCCAAGTTGGCCCAGCAGGGCATCCATGTCGAAATCTTATCGCCCGAATCCCTGCAAGCCATTCCTGGCTTGACGGGGGGCCAGGCCATGGTGCATTACCCGATACACTTGGCCGAGGGCGCGGTGGATCTGCGCTTTGCGGCGCCGTTGACCCAGTCGGCTGCTTTGTCGGCCAGCTAAAGTCTACAGGAGAAACAAATGACCCAGTCGATCCAATTGGCCACTTTCGGCGTATGGGAGTTGCTGATCATCTTGCTGATCGTGGTGCTCATTTTTGGAGTGAACAAGCTGCCCATGCTGGGTGACTCCATGGGCAAGTTCATCCGTAACTTCAAAAGCGGGATCAAGGGCGACGCCAAGCAGGTGGAGAGCGAGGCCCGTCGGATGGAAGAAGCCAAGGCCCCCGAACAACTGCCCGCCGCCTCCATTCAGGAGAAGGTCGAGACAGAAGCCGAAAAGGTCGATGCCCCGACCGAGCCGAGAACTTAGGAATCCCTCGCGGTCATGTTCGGCATCGGCACATGGGAGTTGTTGTTGATCTTGGTTCTGGCCTTGATCATCGTGGGCCCGGCCAAGATGCCCGAAATGGCCCGCACCATCGGCAAGAGTTTGGCCAAACTCAAGCGGGCCGCCGATGACGTAAAGCGCGAAATCGACTTCGACGGCCTCAAGGCCGACATCACCAAAGAGTTGACCGAAGACGGCGGCATTGAGGACTTGCAGCGGGAGATGGACCTGCGCGGTGAGCTGCGGCAGTTCCTTGCGGCGCATGGTGGCCCGGGTGATGCCAAAGACCGTCAGCAGCAGGGG
>JAUVAM010000229.1 GCA_030591745.1 Deltaproteobacteria bacterium | reverse complement strand
CCCTCGTTGTCCCGAAATGTCATGGAATAGATAACATCGGCCGCACCGCTGGGCCGCATAAACACTTGGCTATCCTGCGCCAAAATATCCACCGGCGCGGACAAGACACCCGTCACCCAAAGCTGGCAGCAAACAACAGCCGCCAACCGAATCCACCACCGCATGATATCCACCTCCGGAAAACCCAGGTCAGCTCGAAGTGTAGGAATCGTGGCTTTTTTCCATCAATTCCATAAAGTTGCCATGGAAGGTGATGAGCAGCTCCTTCTGGACAACATCGGTCCTGTAGGGAATCAGGAAGACACGGTTGACTACTTCTTTTCGCATAAAGTAACGCCACCGCTCCTTGCTTTCGCTAATCTTGTCTCGCTTGTATGGAGGGCCCAGCAAATCCTCCACGTCCTTGCGAGTGGACTTACCCTTTTGCAAAGCCACGACACGCTCAAAAGGAAACTCTCGTCCCGTCACAATCATGGGATCGTCAAGACTGCATCCGCTACCCGTCCAGGCCACGACGATCAAACTGACCGCCAGGGACCACAAGACGAAACGCCGCGAAAAACTTCTCCCTGAAGACATGCTATTCCTCCTGACGAACAACGCCAAAAGCGTATCCCGGCCCCACAAAGCAGTCAACCTCATCATTCTGCCAACAATTCCCGCTCAAACGCAGTCCGCAGGGCCTCGCCCGTGGGGGTATCGTAGGCCTGCACCTGCTGAGTCCAGTCCCGAAGAATCTTGCCTAATTCCTTGGCGTCCGCGTCCTTGCGCCCATGACGCCGCAACAGGGGATCAAGCTTGAGCAGACCGTACTCAAATTCGTCTACGGCATCCACGACCCGCAGGTCATCAAAATAGTCCTCCGGCGCCGAAACCTCCTGGGCCAAAGTTAGAAAATATTGCTTGATGATGGCTCGAAACAAGTCGCTGTCAGACAGCTTGACCTTGATCTTGGCCAACTCCCGCTCACCCCGGGCACAGGCGGCCTCAATGAAGTCATCGGGCTCTCGCTCCAGATAATAAGGCATGTACTTCCAGGGCATGGCCGTGGAGTATATCGCCATGGCGTTGCGTACGAAGACGGAGACAAAGCGCTCCCAATCCACTTCGTAGATCCCCCTGTCACGCAAGACCATGCCCACCCGCTCCATGCGCTCCAGAAGCTTGCCGACTTCTTCCTTGTCAAAATCCAGCTGCCTGGCCAAGCCCGCGGGACGCATGCGCTTGTGCAACAGGGCAAAGAAAATCTGTGAGGCTTTCCGGTTGGACAAAAGAGGTTCACTCGACATGGCACGCTCCTTCAAAGTCGCCAACCGATGAAACCGCCGAGCCCCAAAGCCCGAACTTCATCGCCGGCCAAATTCAATTCTCCAGCAATCTCAAATCCAAAGAAAAAGGGCAAGGTCCTTGGCGCCACCGCGTATCCAGCCAAGGCACCCAACACCAATGCGTTTGTCAAACCCTCTTGACGAACATGCCCATCCCAGCCCAAACCCAGGTTGATGTATGCCCAGGCTTCCGGCGCGCCAAAACGCAACCAAACACCCGGCACGACCCGAAGGGCCATCCGGGTCTCTCGTGGGTCGCTGCCCGCCCGCAGGGGAAAAAGCCCACCAAGCCGAATCCCAAGCCCCAGTTCCGGGACGGGATGCCAGACAGAACGAAAATCCAAGTCCACGCCCCCGCCCCAGCCTTCCTCCATGTCCACCAGGGCCCCATGGGCCGCCAGACTCAGGTGGAAACGCCCCTCCTGCCCAACCTCCGTCTCGGCTCGCGCCGATCCTGGGATCAAGACGCAGCCAAGCAAGGCTACCCAACACAGTCCGAAGCGCTTAAGCGCGAACACCCTCACCCCCTTCGCCGTCAGGCTGCTTGATGCAACGGAACAAGAGCAAGAGAAGACCAAAGGCGGCGTAACCAATACCCACACGCCAGGGCATGGTCGATTCCACGAGCCAGGGCAGATAAAGTCGCCCCGTGGGCTCTACGGAATGAATCACGCCAAAAAGACTGAAGGCGGCACAGATAAACAAGAAAACAGCCGCCCTGAATAATTTACGATCCGCCAAGTGCGCTGCGAAGCCCCCCCAGAGCATGGCCGTCAGAATAAAGCCGTTGCCCAACAAAATGATGACCTCTCGCTGAGCCGCAAGCTTCGCGGGCAAGGCGGCCAAATCCACCTTCAGATCGCCCAACAGGGTGCTCCACTGAATGAGAACCAGGTTGGCCACCGTAGGCAGCAAAGCCAAAGACACTGCCGAATGATGAGCCTTGGGACATGAAGAAAAAGTCTGGCTGACGATCTCCAAACCCACGAAGATCAAAATGGGCACGACGGCCGCCTCGGGCAAGGCGTCGACGATGATGGACACGAAACCAAAGATGCCGCCCAGGCCAATGAAGAGCCCTGTGGCCAGGGTGTATCCTGCCCGCCCCCCCATGGCCTTGTAGGCCGGATGGCCGATGTAGGGCGTGGACTGGGCCACACCGCCGGTGGCACCGGCGATCAGGGTGGCCACTGCTTCAACCAACAAAATGTCCCGGGTATTGTAATCATCACCCGCCACCCGGGCGCTCTCCGTGACGTTGATGCCGCCCACGATGGTCAAGAGACCGAAGGGGATGGCCACCGGCAGGAAGTCAAGCGCCCTGCCCATCCCGTCGACAAATCCCAAGCTCGGCCAGGGCGGGGTGAAACGAAAGGTCAGCTCAGGCAAATGAAGGTCTTGGCCCAGCCAGCCGAAGCCGCCCATCACATAGTACAAGGCCGTGCCGGCCAGGACCGCAACCGCCGCGCCCGGCAGCTTGAAGGGCAACTCTTGCTTGGCCACAAGGGAATAGAGCACGAGACCAAAGGCCACCAAACCCACAACCGGCATCTTGAACAGGGTCACCATGGGCAGAAAACCCAAGAGGGCCACGCCGATGCCCGCCAACGACCCCAGAAGCCCGGCCTGGGGCACCATGCGCCGAATCCAGTCACCGGCAAAGCTGAAGGCCAGCTTGACCACGCCGATGAGCATCATGGTGGCCATGCCCACCTGCCAGGTGATCATGGGATCGCCGGACTCCATGTAGACAGGACCCAAGACCGCAAAAGCAATGCCGATGGTCGAAGGCGTGTCCAGCCCCAGGGGCATGGCGGTCACATCTTGCCGACCTGTCCGCTTGGCCATGCGGTATGCCATCCAGGTGTAGGCCAAATCGCCGAACATGACGCCCAGGGCCGTGCCGGGAATCATGTGGGTGAAGATGAACTCGAGGGGAAAGCCGAAAACACCGGTCAAGATGCCGGCCAGGATGACCAGGTTGGTCACGTTGTCCAACATCAGCCCGAAAAATGCGCCCAGATCACCTTTGGAAAACAAACGATAGGATTTGCCGTCGCCCATGGTTTTCCCCGTCCCTTTCAGGCACGAACCAGCAAAAGGACACAGCCCTCTTCAGACTGCACATGACCCGCAACGCAGGCAGGCAACAGACAGGTCTCACCCAGCCCCAAGGCCATCCTCTGTCCCCCCGCCTCCACCTGTCCCTTGCCCTGGATGCAGGCCAGAATGACCGGCCGGCCACCGTCGATGACGGCCAAGCCGCCGCTTGAAAGCATCAATCGCTCAAAACCGAAGAAAGGCGAGCGGAGACCGCTGCGACCAGAAGCCGGAGATGGGGTGGGTATCCGACCGCGCAAGGAAAAATCAATGCAGGCCAAGGCCTGCTCTACATGCAACTGCCGTGGCTTGCCGTCCGCACCCACGCGGTTCCAGTCGAAAACACGGTAGGTGGTGTCCGAAGACTGCTGAATCTCGGCCAAAACAATACCCTCGCCGATGGTGTGCAACATGCCCGCGGGCAAGAAAAAAAACTGCCCCGCCTCACACTCCACCGAGTTCAACAAGTCAGGTACGCCGCCACCCGTCAAAGATTGCCTCAGCTCCTCTGGGCCGACGCCATCGACCAGGCCCAGATACAGTTTGGCCCCTGGTTCCGCATGCAAAATGCACCAGGCCTCGGTCTTGGGTCGCGCGCCACCGCCCAGCCTGGCACAGGCGGCCTCGTCCGGGTGCACCTGCACCGACAAGGTTTCACGGGCATCAATGAACTTGAAAAGCAAAGGAAAGCGGCCTTGTAAAAGATCGCATTCACCCATCAAGTCGGGACGCCGCGTAGCAATCAACTCAGCCAGAGGGCTGCCCGCCAAAGAGCCGGACGACACCTGGCTTTGCGCTTCGGGCAAATCCACCAGCTCCCAGCTCTCGCCATAAGTCCGTTCGTCGGGCAAGGTCTTGCCCAACAGCTCGCCCAGCTTGCGTCCCCCCCAGGGCAAAGTCCTGAGAAGAGGAGCAAATTTCAGTACGGACAGGCTTTGGTTCATGAAATGACCTCTAACAGGTCCGCCCATGGCAGGTCAATTGAGCAGGCTGGGTAACATTGACAGCTTAACAAGCCGATGGTACGAGTTGGCCGTGTTGGAGACCGCCATTCAAAAACCCGATCATCACCCAGTCGAGAAGGCCTACGACCTCCTGGGCCCGACCATGGCCAGGGTGGAGTCCCGCCTGGAGCAGACCTTTCTGTCCAGCGTGGAGCTCATCCCCGAGGTATCGAATCACCTGATCGGCGCCGGCGGCAAACGCATCCGCCCGGTCCTCCTTTTGCTGACGGCGCGTGTTTTAGACGTGGACGCCGAGCGCGTGGCCGATCTGGGCGTGGCGAGCGAACTCTTCCACAACGCCAGCCTCTTGCATGACGACGTGGTGGATCGAAGCGAACTCCGGCGTGGCGTCCCGGCGGCACCCAAGGTTTTCGGCAACGCGGCCAGCGTCCTGGTGGGCGACTTTCTTTTGGCCCAGGGCCTGAGCCTTGTGGTCCATCACGGCGATCTGGACCTGGTGCAGGAACTGAGCCGGACCCTGAGCGCCATGGCCGAAGGCGAAGTCTTACAGCTCATCCGCTCGGGTCAGCTCCAGCTCTCCCACGATGAATACGTATCGATCATCGACGGCAAAACCGCCGGACTTTTCGCCTGGTGTGCCCGGGCCGGTGCTTGTCCCAAAGACGGTGCCCGCGGCGCGCAGGCCGAACAGGCCGCCCGCTTCGGCCGGGCCTTCGGCATGGCCTTCCAGGTGGCCGACGACGTCTCGGACTACATCACGCCATCCGAAGACAGCGGCAAGGATCTGGCCAACGATCTCTTACAAGGAAAAGCCACCCTGCCCTTGTTGCTGGCCTGCGAAACCGACCCAGGCCTTCGAGAAAAAGTAAGCGCCGCCAGCCACGAGGCCACCGACACAGCCGGCGCCCTTTGGATTCTAAATCGCGTACGCGACAGCCAAGCCGTACCCCGGGCCCTATCCCAAGCCCGCGACTACGCAGGCCAAGCCAAAGACGCACTAAAACACCTCCCCGCCGGACCCCACAGAGACAGCCTCGCCGAATTATCCGATTACGTAGTCGACCGCATCGACGGCTGAGGCCCGGCCCAAGGCGCTTCCTCGGGAGAATCCTCATGAGCTTGGCTTTTGAAATCGGAATCATCTCGCTGGGCGTCTTGGCTCATGTCTTGGCCATCGCGGGGGTCATTCTCTCCCTGACGAAAAAACGACCAGAAACCACTTTGCGGTTTTGCTGGGCTGGACTTGGCACCATTCTGATCCTGCTTTTGGCCGCTTGGTTTGCCTATCGAAGCGGCTTGTCGGTGGTGCCTGAATGCGTCTCCGCGGCATCACCGGCAAACAAGTTCACCGTCCAGCAGGCGATGATTTTTGTGGCCATGAAACCGCTCACTTATGCCGGCTTCGGCGTGGCCATTCCGATATTGCTGAACGGGTTCTTGCTTTTTCGTGGGCTTACTTTGCCAAGCAAAGACCAGCAAGCAGGCGCTGCCATTGCACCTTCAATTCCGACAACGCTTTGCATCGGCGTCGGACTTGGCCTTCTGTGCTCCTCCTTGTTGTCGTATCTGGATTTTGACTTCTTTCTGTTTACTCTTTCTGCTTGGCTGGTGTGACGATGAGAATGGTCATTACGATCACCGCGGGCGTTCTACTGCTATGGCAATTGGTCTTCATAATAATCGCGATTTTCGGCAAGCCAAAAGACGCCCTTTCGAAGACGGCTCAAGCAGGCAAAGCAACAGCCATTCTGTCGCCAATCATCATGGTCATCTTGCTGGTGATTGGAATTCACCTAAACCGAATCGCTCCCTTTGAACCCTTCAGTCCCTCGGAAGCCCACAGACTACTTGCCAAGGAATGCGGCACGTTTTGTCAAATTGGATCGCTTCGATTTTTCGCGGCGGCCTCACTCGTCATCTTGTCCATCATCGGCCTCTTCAGCCTGCTCTTCAGTTGGTGGAAAGGTCGCCACCAGACCCATCCTGGTCTTTGCGGCAATCTGCTTGGGTTGGGCGTCAATGCAGCAGGAGCACTCATCGGATGGGAAGTGCTTCAGCAGGATCTCAGGGCGGGCACCCTTCGACAAATGTACGGCCGAGAGGAAACTGCCAACCAACTCATCGAAAGCCTAAAGACATCTGAACATTCGCTTGTTATCGAAGCTGCAATCTGGATGTGTGTCATCCTGT